>NZ_CALPDC010000021.1:0-45445 GCF_943193165.1 Weizmannia agrestimuris | reverse complement strand
CAACCAAAATTCATCTCCCACCTACTCATTGGTGCGATTCGCACCTTCACATTCCTTGAGGATGGGAGACTTCTTTCAGAAAGCCGTTAAAGAAAAACAAGAACAAGATTCTCAAGAACCATCCATGGAAAGCCGTAAAACAAGTGTAATAGTCCCGTCCATTTGATTCCGCATCATAAACATGATCAAACTATTTCAGCATGCCGTTTTACTTGCTGGATATGATCATGGCCGGCTGATGGGTTTAGCAACAGCCGGCCATTGTTATCCTGTTTTTATTCCTTTACATATAGCGTCTCAGGCACTTTATCTAAAAGCGGGGTCACCGGACCGTTGCTGATAAGAGCAAGGTGATGCATTGCCCGCGTTCCGACGGTGTATAGCAGGGTGCGTTCTGCTTCATCTTTATACACAGACGCGGAAACATCAAGCACGATGACGCTGTCAAATTCCAGCCCCTTCGCAAGATAAGACGGGATCAGGATGATGCCTTCCGGAAGATCGCTGTATTCTTTTTCAATAAAGGCCAGATCCAGTTCTTTTCGCAATGTTTCATACGCTTCAGCACACTGCTTCCGTGACTTGCCGATGATCGCAACCGTGCTGCTATCTTTTGCGTATGTTTTCGCAAACCGTGCAACTTTTGCCAAAACTTCTTCCTTGCCGCGGGCCGCCGCAACAACCGGCAAATCGCCTTCACGTTCAAACCATTCAATCTTCTCCCCGCCCGCTAAAATTTCTTTCGTAAAGCGGGTGATCTGGGCAGTCGAACGGTAGCTTTTCGTCAAGTATACGACCTGCGCTTTTTCTTCGCCGAAAATCTCCTTGATCAGCTCCATCTGCGAACGGCCGCTTGTGCCGAATATGGACTGGTTCAAGTCACCAAGCATCGTAAACTTGCTGTACGGGAACAAATAGCGCAAATAGGCAAGCTGGATCGGCGAATAATCCTGGATTTCATCAATAAACACATATTTGATCGAACTGCTCGTTGCTTTGCCTGTCAAAAGGTCAAAGAGATACAAAAACGGCACCGTATCTTCATAGGGCAGCCAGCCTTCGCGGAAAGCGGCGCGCGTTTTTCCATCAAGCCGTTCTCCCGCGCCAGGCACAAACTCCGGCGCGCGCCGCAAAAAGTCCAGATACTGCGCACGGATATGGAAATAATGAAATGCTTTGATTTGTTTCCGGATCGAGCTGAAGCGCCGGTTTACGATTTTACGCGCTAAAAATTCTTTTTCATCATCGGCCCCGCTGAACGCATCATTGTTCTTGCGCGATTTGCGCTCGGCATATTGATGGGCGGCAAGATAGGCTTCCGTCCCGAGCAGTTCCATTTCTTCTTCGACCCAAGGCTTTTTCCGCTCTTCTTTTGCAATCTGTTCCAGTTCTTTCAGCAGCTTTTTGCTGACAAGCTGAAACCGGTTCGGCAGCGAGTAACTTTTATCATAGGCATAAAACAGCTCAGAAATTCTTTCCTTCGGGATAATCGTCTCGCCTTTAAAACGAATGTCACGGAAAATGATGCCGCCGTTTAAAAGTTTTTCCGCATAATCCCGAACGGCATGGAAAAATGCAAGGCTGCCTTTGATTTGTGCTTCTTTCCTGTTTTCGGCTTTGCCTTCGAGCGCTTCTTCCATTTGCTCGAGCAGGCTTTCGACTTTTAGCTTTTTGCCAGCGCGTGCCTGGGCAAACTCCAGGAAAGTCGTCTGCTGCATATTGTTTTCCCCGAGCTCCGGGAGCACTTTTGACACATAATGATTAAACAGCTGGTTCGGCGAAAATAAAACAATTTGCTCGGAATTGAGCGAATCGCGGTACCGGTACAGCAAATACGCAATCCGCTGCAGGGCAACCGATGTTTTTCCGCTTCCGGCGGCCCCTTGCACGAACAGAAGATTGCTTGAAACATCACGGATAATCCGGTTCTGCTCTTTCTGAATCGTCGCCACAATATTTTTCATATGGGTGTTTGCGTTTGCCCCAAGCATTTCCTGCAGCATTTCATCGCCGATCGAGATCCCGGTATCAAACATCGCTTCAATATGGCCGCGCCGGATTAGAAACTGCCGTTTCAAATCCATGATGCCTTCGCGCCTGCCGTCCGGCGCCTGGTACGAAACCGGGCCGGGCACCCCGTCATAGTAAATACTGGAAATCGGCGCACGCCAATCGTACACGAGATACTCATCCTCATCCCGGTAGGAAGCAATACCGATGTAGATGGGCTCGGAAGGTCCCCCTTCTTCATGAAAATCGACGCGGGCAAAATACGGCGAATAAATGAGGCGGTCAAGTTTTTTCACGTCTTTTTCCATATGCCCGTAGCTCCGTTCGCGTTCAGCAAGCAGTTCTGCCTGCTGGCGGACGCTCGCCGATGTTTCCACGACATCATCCGGCTCATCGAGGTTCACCGTTACGTCTTCCCAGAACGTATTGCGGATTTCCTGTGCCTCGCCGCGGACAGCCCTTACTTTGGAAAGCAGTGTTTCTTTTTCCTGCTTCATTTTTTCAATTGTATAATCAACGCGTTTTTGTTCCTTTAACCATTCTTCATCATGTGGCATAAAACCGGCCCCTTCCTGACAAGTAAGAGTATAGAAAAACTTTCTTCAAATGCATTGGCATAAAGCAGCACATTCCAACCAGCCGGGAAAAACGCGGCCCCTTAAGCCAATAAATTTGACAATCGTCATTGGAAGATGCTATAATTAAGATGGTAAAATGTATATTGCACCATCCATTGCACTCCGCATTTTAGTATACCACGTTTCTGCCTGTTTTTCCAATGTCTGGTCTGTTCTCATGTTTTTTCTTAGAAGACCGCATGATCTATCATCTTGCCATTCTTTTTCTCCATTTCCCTTTTTCAAGCATAAAGTGATTCACGCTGGCAAAACCTATCCGTAATACTGTTTGTTGGAGGTTGCTAACGTGGAAAATCCAGTACTGACCATTGTCGTTCCCTGTTACAACGAAGAGGCTGTTTTATACGAAACGGAACGCCAGCTGACGGAAGTGGTGTATTCCTTGATGAACGAAGGCCTGATCAGCCCGAAAAGCAACATTTTGTTTGTGGATGACGGCAGCCGTGACCAAACATGGCCGATGATTGAAGAAATCACAAGGAAAAACCGGCTTGTCAAAGGATTGAAGCTTTCGCGCAATTTCGGGCACCAAAAAGCGCTGCTTGCCGGGCTTGAAAAAGCAAAAGAAGCGGCCGACTGCGCCATTTCCATCGATGCCGATTTGCAGGATGACATCTCGGTTATGCGCGAATTTCTATTAAAGTTCCACGACGGCTGTGACATTGTATACGGCGTGCGAAAAAAGCGCGAGAAAGATACCTTTTTTAAAAGAGCGACTGCCCAGGGGTATTACCGGGCAATGAAAAAACTCGGCGTCGATCTCGTATACAATCATGCAGATTACCGGCTGATGAGCAAGCGTGCGCTGGAGGAGCTTTCCCGCTTTCCCGAGCAAAATTTATTTTTGCGCGGCGTAATGCCGTTAATCGGCTTGCAAACGGCTGAAGTGCTTTATGACCGGAAAGAACGGGCAGCCGGCGAGAGCAAGTATCCGCTCAAAAAAATGCTGGCGTTCGCCTTTGACGGCCTTACTTCTTTCAGCGTGGTGCCGATCCACTTTATTACCCTTGTCGGTTTGTTTACTTTTTTATCAAGCACCATCGCCGGCTTGTATGCACTTTTTGTAAAAATTTCCGGGCATGCGGATGACGGCTGGGCTTCGATTATTATCTCCATTTGGTTTTTAGGCGGCTTTATGTTGATGAGTATGGGGTTAATCGGCGAGTATATCGGTAAAATTTACCAGGAAACAAAAAGGCGTCCGCGCTACACGATTGCGCAGGATGCACAGCAGGAGACAATCAGCCAGCAATTGTTGCGGACACAGCAGGATTCGGCAAAAAGGATTAATTGACAAACCTGTTGTCGCTTTTTACGTCGTATCAGAAGCGGTGGTTGGCTTATTCCACCCCGCCGCTTCCTTCTATCTCGCTTTTTTGGGGAGCCGTGTTTTCATATGCGGCAAAGCACCTTTTATATCGGTATTCGGTGAACGCGTAAACACGGGCTTCTTTTCTTTCAGGTCATTTTACGAAAAGAGCCGCGAAAATCACAGACCAGCCTGTAAGAACCGGAACCAAACCTAGGCTCCCTCAAGTGCAAAAAAGCGAAAGGCACACATCATCCTTTCGCTTTTCCTGC
The DNA here is from genome assembly GCF_943193165.1 of Weizmannia agrestimuris. NCBI lineage: Bacteria > Bacillati > Bacillota > Bacilli > Caryophanales > Bacillaceae > Heyndrickxia > Weizmannia agrestimuris. Next base: position 41,216 of record NZ_CALPDC010000021.1, on the reverse strand, counting down.
TTCAAAATGGAATCACGCCAATCACCAATGCCACAATGATCATAACGAGTGCCGATACGCACGCCCATTTTAAGAAAGCACGTTGCAAATCACCAAACTCGGCACCGACCATGCCGACCAGCAGATAGGTGGATGGGACGAGCGGGCTCAGCAAATGGACCGGAAGCCCGAGCAATGATGCCCTGCCAATTGCCTCCGCACTAATGCCGTACGCTGCTGCTGCTTTTGCAACGAGCGGGAGAACGCCGTAATAAAATGCATCATTGGACATGAAAAAGGTAAACGGTGCACTGATGACTGCCGTGATGACGGCAAAATGCGGTCCCCAGGCTGCTGGAACGTGGGTAATCAATGTGTTTGCCATTGCATCAACCATTTTTGTCCCGGACAAAATGCCTGTAAAAATCCCGGCTGCAAAAATCATCCCCACAACCGACATCGCATTTCCAGCATAGGCTGCAACCCTTTCTTTCTGGACATCCATATTCGGATAGTTGACCATCGCCGCAATGGCAAAACCGAGCATAAACAAAACCGCTGTCGGCAGCACTTCCATAATGAGCCCAACAAGCAGCGCAATCGTCAAAAGGCCGTTGAACCAAATGAGTTTCGGGCGCTTTAATTCATTCCCCTCACCGACTGCAACTGCTGCAGCCTGTTCCAAAATTGCTTCATTTTCTGAGCTGATGATCCCCAGCCGTTTTCTTTCTTTACGCCCGAGATAAAAAGCAAGGAGAAAGACAAATAGCAAGCCGCCGATCATAGACGGAATCACCGGCGTGAACAGATCTGACGTCTCGAGGCCGAGCGCGCTCATTGCCCTGGCTGTCGGGCCTCCCCATGGCAGCAGGTTCATCACGCCCGATCCGGAAACGGCAATGCCCGCAAGCACGAGCGGTTTCATGCCGATCCGCTGGTAAAGCGGCAGCATCGCGGATATAGTAATCATATAGGTGGTCGTGCCGTCCCCGTCAAGCGATACCAAAACGGCTAAAACCGCTGTCCCGATCGCAATTTTGAGCGGATCCCCTTTTACGAGTTTTAATATTTGCGAGATCATCGGGTCAAATAACCCCGCGTCGATCATGAGTCCAAAATAAAGAATGGCAAATAAAATCATAATGCCGGTCGGCGCGACGCTTGTAACCCCCTCGATCGCCATCTTCCCGATTCCTTTCCAAAACCCGCCGATAACCGCAAAAATGACCGGCACCAACATCAACGCAATCATGGCGGAAAGCCGCTTCGTCATGATCAAAAACATGAAAACAATAATCATCAAAAAACCCATGAACGCCAACAAAACAGCCACCCCTTCGTTCATTTCTTTCAGTTTACCCAATGAACCAACCATTGTAAGCGTTTTCAACATATTTGGTATAAAATCTATTTTGACTATTTTGTTCATTTTGTTCACGAACAGAAAAGGGGGAAGGGTGCAAAAGCAACATGTGCCCAGTACTCGCTAACGAAGCCGGCCGATCTAATGGTCGGTGAGCCTCGTGCAAGAGCAACACGTACCCAGTACTCCCCAGTATCCCGTCACGGTCCCAACACTTATGGAAAACCCGATTTCCATTTTTTGTAACCCTCGTTTTCACAACCTGCCGTACAGGCGTTTAAACAAGATAATATTTCCGCTCCGGCCTGCCGACGATGCCGTATTCGACTTCTGCTCTGCACGTCCGGATGGAAACCAGGTATTCCAAATAGCGGCGGGCGGTTGTCCGGGAGGCGCCGATTTTTTCAGCGACCTGTTCGGCGGACTGCCCCTGGTCCGGAATTAGCACTGCTTTTACTTTGCTCAGCGTAATCGCATCAATTCCTTTCGGCAGCTCCGTTTCCTGCGTCCCCGCTTCCCGGCGTGGCGACCCGAACAGCGAATCAACCCAGGCCTGATCCACCGTACCCGCTGTTTCCAGGAGGCGCTTTTTATCCAGATACTTTTCGACCGTCTCCTTAAACTGCTTAAGCGAAACCGGCTTGATTAAATAATGTTCCACCCCATAATGAAGCGCCTTTTCGATAAAATCCTTTTCCACAGCGGCTGTAATCATCATAATGTCGAGATGCGGCGACAACGCCCGCAGGTCAGGAAGCAGATCAACACCGATCCGGTCGGGAAAATATACATCCAGAAGCAAAAAATCCGGAGACTTTTCCTCTACAAGCGCCAGTGTTTCTTTTGCATTCAAGGCTTTGCCAACCACTTCGAAACAAGGGAACTCCGCCAGAAACTTTTCATGGACAAGCGCCACACGGAAATCATCCTCGGCGATCACCGCTTTTATTGTTTTCAACTGTTGACACCCTCCCTTTTCGGCAAATAAACCGTAAAAACCGTTCCTTCCCCGGGGTGGCTGTGGACTTCAATAAAACCTCCAAGTTCAGACACAGCATGAGCGGCATTGGATAAGCCAAACCCTCTGTTCGCTTCTTTTGCTTTTGTTGTAAAACCCCTTTCAAATATATGCCCGAGGACCGCTTCTTCCATGCCAGGTCCGTTATCGCTGATTTCAAATACAATGTCATCCCCCATATCTGTCGCAAAAAACAAGACGGCCGGGTGATCGGTTTTTCCCGCTGCTTCAAAAGCATTGTCGAGCAGATTGCCAAGCATGACAATCAGCCGCATCACATCGATTTGCTTTGGCAACCTTTCTAAAGAACTGTTCGGATCAATATCAAAATGAATCTTTTTTTCGGATGCTTTGCCGAGTTTGCCGAGCAAAACCGCCTGGACTTTCATGTCTTTTATCTTCTCAAAAACACGGGCGTGCTGGTTTTTCAAAGATGCCGTCTCTTCCCTGATAAATTCAATTGCGTCTTCATAAGCCCCAAGCTGCAACAGCCCGGAAAGGACATGCAGCTTATTTGCGTATTCATGGGACTGGGCCCGCAAATCTTCCGAGTATTGGCGGACTTCGCTCAATGTATTGGCCATTCGTTCAATTTCCGAACGGTCGCGAAAAGAAGCAACCGCCCCCTGCACTTTCCCTCGTTCATTCAGAATCGGAGTACTGTTTACAATGAGCGTCCGGTCTTTCCATACCATTTCCCGGTCCTTTTGCGGCTTGCCGGATTTTAACACGGCGTAAAAAATGGAAGCCGGTATCAGCTTGTCAATCTTTGTACGCCTGACCGATCCGTCAATATGCAGCATTTTTTTCGCTGGCTGATTCATGGTAGTGACAAACCCTTCCCGGTCAACAGCAATAATCCCTTCTTTAACCGCATGTAAAATGGCCCGCTTTTCTTTGTAAAGCGACGCGATTTCGAACGGTTCAAGCCCCATTGTGTCTTTACGGATATCCCGGGCAAGCAGCACGCTTCCGATAATGGCCCCGAAAAAAGCGAGCAGTGCGACGCCAGCCACTTTCATCATGTGCATGTTGGTCTGCCGATTCACATCACTTAACATGAACCCGACCGACACGATGCCAATAATGTTTCCGTTCCGGTCGCGTACCGGTGTTTTCCCTCTTAATGACGGGCCAAGTGATCCTTTTGCGCTTGAGATATAGGATTCCCCTTTCAAAATGGCCCGTTCATTGTCACCGCCAACCATCTTTTTGCCAATCCGGTCCGGGAGCGGATGGGAGTAGCGGATCCCTTCCCTGTTGCCGACAACGATAAACTCGGCGCCGGTTTCTTTGCGGATTTTTTCCGCAAGCGGCTGAATCGTTTTGGACGGATCTTTGCTTTGGAAAGCATTCACAACAGCCGGCATTGCCGCCACCGTTTTCGCAATATTTAACGCCAGGCGCCCTTCCTGTTGTTCGATTCGGCGCTGCTCCAGCACCATAAAATAACCGGAAATCGTGCCGATGATCAAAAAAGACAGAAGCAGCACAAGCCCCAGTATTTTTGTCTGCAATGAAACCTTTCTTTTACGCATCCCCATCCCCCGCCAAAAAGGATTTATCTTCATTTTACATGATTTTTGGAAATGTTGCGGCGAAAATGGCATGATGCGCTAAACCGCGTTCCCAATCTAAGCAAAATAAAAGCCGCCGGGATTGTCCCGGCAGCCTGGAAAGGGGCTGGTATTTCTTCTATTATTTTGCTGCAGCCTGTTCGTAAACCGCATCTTCGTACGGCTGGCCGTAAGCATGTTCGCCGTGCAACGTAATATCAAGACCTCTTTTTTCCGCTTCTTCATCAACACGGATCGGCATAAACAATTGGATCGCTTTGATGATAATAAAGGAGGCAATACCAACGAAAATATAGGTGGACACAATGGCGACGAGCTGTTTCCAGACGAGCGACGGATCACCGTAGAACAAACCGTTCGCGCCAGCAGAATTGACCGCTTTAGAGGCGAACAGGCCGGTTGCAATGCCGCCCCATGTGCCACCGATGCCGTGAATGCCGAATGCATCCAGCGTATCATCATAGCCGAGTTTCGATTTCAAATACGTGACGCCCCAGAAGCAGACGATGCCGCCAACCAGGCCGATCAGGATCGAAGCCATTGGCGTTACAAACCCGGCTGCCGGCGTGATCGCTACAAGCCCTGCAATGCCGCCCGAGATCGCGCCTGACAATGTCGGCTTTTTATTGACAATCCATTCCACCGCGGCCCAGCCGATTAACCCGCAAGCCGCCGCAGTATTGGTATTGATGAAAGCATACATGGCAACTTCATTTAACGATAAGGCACTTCCGACGTTAAATCCGAACCACCCGAGCCAAAGGAGACTGCCGCCGATCAGGACAAGCATTAAGTTATGCCGTCCGGTCTCGGATTCTTTCCGTTTTCCGAGCACAAGCGCGAGGATGAGGGCCGCCACGCCGGAAGAAATATGAACCACATTGCCGCCTGCAAAGTCGAGTGCGCCAAGGTTGCGGATCCAGCCGCCAACGCCCCATACCCAGTGGGCAACAGGCGCATAGACGAGCACGCACCATAAGGAAATGAAAATCAAGTATGCCGAAAACCGCATCCGTCCGACAAAACCGCCTGAAATAATGGCAATGGTTAAAACCGCAAACGTCATTTGGAACATCATGAATAAGTTATGCGGAATCGTCGCACTGTAATCTGCATTCGGTTTAAACGTGACATCGTGCAACCCCGCCCAGCTTAAATCGCCGAGAATCGCGTTGCCGCCGGTTGAAAACGCCAGCGAATAACCAACAAGAATCCATAATACCGATACAATCCCAAGCGAACCGAAGCTGTACATCGCGGTGCTTAAAACGTTTTTGCTTTTCACCATCCCCCCGTAAAACAGCGCAATCGCAGGTGTCATGACCCAAACAAGCGCCGTCGATACAAACATAAAGACCGAATCTGCAGGAACCATTTGCCTCTTCCTTTCTGATGTTAGATTTTATAACGCATCTTTGTTATATAAATTATCATATGTGATGTCAGCCATTTTTTCAATACTTTTTCGTTAATTTTTTTAAAATTTTTATATTTGTTGTCAGGTTTTCTTACATACCGATCAGAACGCGCTTTCAAATTTTAAACGAAAAGGACTGTTTTCCTCATGCAAGCTTTTAAAATGATTGGCGCATCCTAAAATGTGGTACAATCTGTCTGTAAAACTCCAAAGAAAGAAGGGAATTGGATGAACCCGTTTACGTTTTACAACCCGACTGAACTGATTTTCGGAAAAGGGCAGCTCGAAAAGCTCGATGAAAAAATCGACCAGCTCGGAAAACGGATCTTGCTTGTATATGGCGGCGGCAGCATCAAACGTTCCGGCTTGTATGACAAATTGCAGGCAATTTTTGAGAAGAAAGGCTGCCATGTGCGCGAACTTGCGGGCGTTGAACCGAATCCGCGCCTGTCCACCGTTAAAAAAGGCATCTCCCTGATCCGCGAAAATGAACTCGACTGGATTCTTGCTGTCGGCGGCGGCAGCGTCATCGACTGTTCGAAAGCAATCGCAGGCGGTGCCCTGTATGACGGCGATGTATGGGATTTTTACGAAAGAAAGGCGAAAGTGGAAAAAGCGCTGCCGCTTGGCACTGTGCTGACGCTGGCTGCGACGGGTTCAGAGATGAATAAAGGCTCGGTGATTACGAACTGGGAAACGCAACAAAAACACGGAGCAAGCATGACTTTCCCGACGTTCTCGATTTTAGACCCGGAAAATACGTTTACCGTGCCGCGTAACCAGACTGTTTACGGCATTTCGGATACGCTCTCGCACGTATTTGAGCAATATTTTTCGCATACAAAAGAAATTCCGCTGCAAACCGGTTTTGCAGAAACGATTATGAAAACAGTGATCGAAAATGCGCGTAAAGTGCTGCAAAACCTTGAGGACTATGATGCGCGCGCAAACTTAATGCTGAGCTCCACTTTTGCGCTCAACGGCCTGCTTGCGACCGGCGTGGAAACCGACTGGGCAACGCACTCGATCGAGCACGCCGTCAGCGCTGTTTACGATATCCCGCACGGCGGCGGGCTTGCGATCATCTTCCCGAACTGGATGAAGTACGTCTATAAAGAAAATATCCCGCGTTTCAAACGGTTTGCCGTTGAGGTATGGGGCGTGGATCCTGCAGGGAAAACGGATGAGGAAATTGCACTTGCTGGCATTGATGCAGTCCGCGCTTTCTTTAACGAAATCGGCGCGCCAAGCCGGCTTGCAGATTACAATATCGGCGATGACAAGCTCGACGTCATGGCAGAAAAAGCTTTGCCATTCGGCCCGATCGGCAACTTTAAAAAACTGGGCAAGGAAGATGTGCGGGAAATTTTGAAGATGAGTTTGTAAAAAGAAAAGGATGTCCTTTATAGGGCATCCTTTTCTTTTTGATGGGAGCCTGCGAAATGAGAGGATTAAAACCCGCCTCCGCTTCCGAACCATCTGACCATAGCGGACCGTTGAAAATCGGCACAAGAATGGAGACTGCGAAACGGGGATTGAAAACCGCCTCTGTTCCAATCATCTGGCCATAGTGTAGATCCATTGGAATCCGGTACAAGAATCGAAATGGGGGTTGAACCCGTCTCCGTCCGAATCATCTCGGGCATAGTGGCAGCCCATTGGAAACTGGCACAAGAATCGAAATGGGGTTACAACCCACCTCCACTTGAATCAACTGGTCATAGTGGCGGACCGTTGGAAACCGGCACAAGAACGGAGACTGCGAAATGGGGGTTACAACCCGTCTCCGTCCGAATCATCTCGCCATAGCGGCGGACCGACCATTGGAAACTGGCACAAGAATCGAAATGGGGTTACAATCCGCCTCCACCTCTGAATCATCTCGCCATAGTGTCGATCCCTTGGAAACCGGCACAAGAACGGAGACTGCGAAACGGGGTTACAACCCGCCTCCACTTGAATCAACTGGTCATAGTGGCGGACCGTTGGAAACCGGCCAAGAAAGGAACCTAAGAAATGGGGTTACAACCCGCCTCCACTTCTGAGTCATCTCGCCGTAGCTGTGGCCGGGTGACTAGCCTAAGCAAAGGAGCCCCGTCAGGAAGCAGTTTTCCCAACGGGTCGCAGTTACTCCAGCACCTCTTTATATACTTTATTTTCCCGCATCAAAACCGGGTATAAAACCAGGCCGATGACAAACAGCCCGATGCCGAGGAAGAACGTTTTTAAATCGGCAGTGCCGGTAATGATGACCCATACCGAATACACTAGCGCAATACCGGTAATGATACCGTCTGTTGTGCGAGCGCCTAGCGACGTATAAGTTTCACCGGCTGCCACCAGCTTCAACTGGTAAATAACCGATACAAGATACGGGATCAAATAAGCCAGTGTTGCCACGACAATGGCAAAATCATACGCTTCCGAAATGGTGTCCGACACAGTGGAGAATAAAAAGATTTGCGTCATGATATTTGTTACCAATAGCGAACGGGACGGTGATCCTTTTCTGTTCGTTTTCCCGAAAAATGCCGGAAAAAGGCCGGCCTTTGCCGCTTGGTACGGCACTTCGGAGCTGACGATAATCCAGCCGACAGTTGAACCAAACAAGGAAATGAGCGCCAGTGCGGCTAATATATACTGGCCGTTTGCACCGAGCACCTGACCGAGCGCATCGACAAGCGGTTTATGTGAAACGCGCAGTTCCGCCTGGGACAAAGCGCCCATTGTCAGTAGTGTAATGCCGACATAAATCAGGATCGAGATCAACAGGCCGAGAAGTGTTGCCTTTTTCACATCTTTTTGTGATTTGGCGCGGTTTGACAGCATTACTGCCGATTCTATGCCGATAAACGCCCACAATGTGGAGATGGCGCCGCCGTTAATTTGCCCGAAGAGAGAAACAGCGTGGCCGTCCGCATCGGTAAAAGCTTTCGCATTGCCGAAGTTCGCGGCATCGAATGCAAAAACGGTAATGACGATAAACATCATAAAGCCGAGTACTTTTGTGACCGTCGCGACAAGATTCATTTTTCCGCCGCTGTTAAAGCTATGCGACAGAATCGATTGAATCCCCCAAAGCATGACTGTACACACAGCAAATGTCAAAAATTTTCCGGTCTCCATTTGGAAAGATCCGAGCGTAAACAGGATTTTCGTGCTTTGCATAATCGGGAAAAATGTCGTTAAATAACCCGCAAACGAAATAATGACGGAAGCCGTTGCCGCCCAGTTCGCTGCCCAGTAGCCCCATGCCATGCTGTAGCCGGCGACCCGGCCTGCCTGTTTCGATTTAAAAAGCGACTGTGCGTAGCTTTGCGGTCCTGCTTTCAGTTCCGGTTTCCGGATGGCCAAGTTTCCGAACACGAGCGCAATCATCAAAACACCAAAGCCGGTCAGCACCCACGCAAGTGTTGAACCGAGCGCCCCTGCCTTATTTGCGAGATTAGCCGGCAGCATGAAGACCCCGCCGCCCACCATATTGCCGACAACGAACGTGGTTAAAGTCCAAAGTCCCCATTTTTTATTCATATATGTTCACCCTCTGTGTTGGTTTGGTTTCGCTTCATTTTATGTCATTATTTTAACGCATTTCTTTATCTTGGTAAAGTGATAAATTACTAATGTGGTAAAACAATGATTTGGAATTTGATGGGAAGCCTACAAGTGCACAAACCAAAACCGGGGATGTCAGGACAAGATCAATCAGGCAATGCTGCCGGATGGAGAGAAAAGGAAATGCTAACCAATCCAGGGTAAAACCTGATCTCCAAGTTTGCGACCGTACCGAAAAAAAGCGGTAAATCAGGTGTTTTATTTGTATCTTTCCATTAAAATAAATATATAGAATGGAATTAACTTTTCGATTCCGGAATGGAAACCAATCAGAACTGCCGTTTCGTAGGGCAAAAGTTTTAAAACCTATATTTCTTTCATTGCCAAGTTTTCACTATAAGGAGTATAATAACTGTAATCCGGTCATCTGATGATTGACCTAATACTTTAAGAAGGTGAATATTGTGAGAGTGAGTTTGTTCATCACTTGCCTTGTCGACATGTTCAAAGCGGATGTCGGGAAAGCAATGGTGGAAGTGCTGGAGCGGCAGGGCTGTGAAGTTGATCTTCCAAAAGGCCAGATTTGCTGCGGGCAGCCGTCCTATAACAGCGGTTATCTGGAAGATACAAAACCTGCGATGAAACAAATGATGAAAGCGTTCGAAAACGCAGATTACGTCGTATCTCCTTCCGGCTCATGCGCATACATGTTTAAAGAATACCCGGAAATTTTTGCAGGCGACCCGGTGTGGGAACCAAAAGCAAAAGCGCTCGCTGCGAAAACATACGAATTTACACAATTTCTCGTGGATGTATTAAAAGTGGAAGACGTCGGGGCAAGCCTGCACGCAAAGGCCACCTACCATCCATCATGCCATATGACGCGCCTGCTCGGAGTAAAAGACGCGCCTATGAAACTGTTAAAACATGTGGACGGCCTTGAATTTGTGCCACTGCCTAATGCATTGTCATGCTGCGGGTTCGGCGGCACGTTCTCCGTGAAAATGAGCGAAATCTCCGAGCAAATGGTGGACGAAAAAGTGGAGCACGTCGAAGAAACCGGTGCTGACGTTTTAATCGGCGGCGACTGCGGCTGTTTAATGAATATTGGCGGCCGGATGACGCGTAAAGGCAAACCGATGAAAATTATGCATATTGCAGAAGTTTTGAACAGCAGAGATTAAAAAACGGCAAAGGGGTGAAAAAAATGGGTTTATCGATTAGTGATGAAAAATTTAAAGGCAGGGTCGAAGAAGGCATCAACGATGATTTTATGCGTGGTGCCGTCCGCAGTGCCCAGGAACGGCTGCAAACCAACCGGCTGGCGGCAGCCAATGAACTCGGAAACTGGGAAGAATGGCGTTCGCTCGGTGAAGAAATTCGCCAACACGTTTTAAACAATCTGGACTATTATCTATATCAATTAAGCGAAAATGTATCAAAACGCGGCGGCCATGTCTTCTTTGCCCAGACCGCTGAAGAAGCGAGCCAGTATATTAAGGAAGTCGTGCAGAAAAAAAACGCGAAAAAAGTGATTAAATCGAAATCGATGGTGACGGAAGAAATCGGCATGAATGAAGCCCTGATGGAAGCGGGCAGCACTGTTGTCGAGTCCGACCTCGGCGAGTACATTTTACAGGTGGCCGGCGACCATCCTTCCCATATCGTCGCGCCGGCTTTGCATAAAAACAAAGATCAAATCCGCGACGTGTTTCGCGACCGTCTCGGCTATACCGGCACGGAAAAACCGGAGGAACTGGCCGCGTTTGCACGTAAAGTTTTGCGCGAAGAATTTTTATCGGCGGAAATTGGGATTACCGGCTGTAACTTTGCCATTGCCGAAAGCGGTTCGGTCGGCCTTGTCACAAATGAAGGGAATGCCGACATGGTCACAACCCTTCCGAAAACACAGATCGCTGTGATGGGGATGGAACGGCTTGTCCCGACTTACGAAGAGTTCGAAGTTTTGGTGAGCCTGTTAACGAGGAGCGCGGTCGGTCAGCGGCTGACGAGCTATATTACAACTGTGACCGGCCCGAAAGAAGCAGGCGAAGTCGACGGGCCGGAAGAATTCCACCTCGTGATTGTCGACAACGGGCGTTCCGATATTCTCGGGACGGAATTCCAACAGGTGCTGCAGTGCATCCGCTGTGCAGCCTGCATCAATGTATGCCCGGTTTACCGGAATATCGGCGGCCATTCGTACGGCTCCATTTACCCAGGACCGATCGGCGCGGTATTAAGCCCACTTTTAGGCGGATACGACAAATACAAAGAACTCCCGTACGCCTCTTCGCTTTGCGGAGCCTGCACAGAAGCCTGCCCGGTGAAAATTCCGCTGCATGAGCTTTTGATTAAGCACCGCCAAGTGATCGCGGAAAAAGAAAAACGCTCACCGGTAGCAGAACGGCTGTTGATGAAAGCGTTCGGCGTCGGCGCTTCAAAACCTGGACTTTACGGGGCCGGGGCAAAAATGGCTTCCAAAGTCGTCCGTCCGTTTTTAAAAGACGATTTGATCCATAAAGGACCGGGGCCGATGAAACCGTGGACGGATGTGCGCGATTTCCCTGCGCCGAACAAAGAACCTTTCCGTGACTGGTTTGAAAAGCGGGAGAAAGACAGGGGGCAGAAAAAATGAACGGAGCCATCCAAAACCGGGATGCATTTTTAAATAATATTGCCGGCAGGCTCGGCCGCAAACCGGTTGTATCCGGCGTTGCCCGTCCGGATTACAAGCATAAGCCGCAATATGATGTACTGCCAAATGCAAACCAGGAGGAACTGCTGGAAGTATTGCGCCAGCAGTCGCTCAGTGTCCATGTTGATTTTTTTGAAACGGATGCAAAAACTTTGCCCGGAAAATTAAACGAAGTCGTAGAACTGTACGGCGGCGGGCCTGTCTCGCTTTGGAATGACAAGCGGTTCGGGGAATTCGGCTTAACCCCGCTGATTGAGGAAGGCTGGCCGGAAATGGGAATCGAAACCCATGTCTGGGATCCCGAAATCGGCGAAAAAAATATTGCGCTGTGCGAAAAAGCGAATGTCGGGATTACGTTCAGTGATATCACATTGGCGGAATCCGGCACAGTGGTTTTGTTCAGCAGCAAAGAACGCGGCCGGTCGGTCAGCCTGCTGCCGAAGACGTATATCGCGATTGTACCGAAAAGCACGATTGTCCCGCGCATGACGCAGGCCGCCTTACAGATCCGCGAAAAGATCAAAAACGGGGAAACCGTCCCGTCATGCATCAATTTTATTACCGGCCCAAGCAACTCTGCTGACATTGAAATGAACTTGATCGTCGGCGTGCACGGGCCAGTCAAAGCGGCTTACATTGTTGTGAACGATAAATAATAAAACGCAAAAAATTCAAAAAAATAGATGACCTGTTGAAACAGGCCATCTATTTTTGGTTTTACGCTGTTTTTTTCGCTTCTTGTTGCAGCTCACTGTGGCGGATGCTGTATCCGAAGTAGATCACCATGCCGATTGCGAACCAGACAACGAAGCGGATCAGGGTTGCCGGCTGTAGGCTTGCGATCAATATGCCGCAAGTAATTGCACCGAGAGCCGGTATAACCGGGGCAAGCGGTGTTTTAAACGGACGTTCCAGATCCGGGCGTTTATAGCGGAGCACAATGACTGCCACGCATACAATCACAAATGCAGCAAGCGTCCCAATATTGGTCATCTCAGCCACAATATTGATCGGGAGGAACCCGGCTGTGATCGCGGTGACGATTCCGACCAAAACAGTTGAAGTCGCTGGAGTTTTTCTCTTTTCACTGACTTTTGAAAAAATTTTAGGCAAAAGTCCGTCACGCGACATGGCAAACAATACACGCGTCTGCCCGTATGCCATAACAACCAATACGGAAGTAATCCCGCAAATGGCCCCAACGGAAACCAGTGCCGCACCCCAGTGAATGCCAATTTGCTGCAATGCATACGCAACGGGAGCAGAAGCAGCTTCCGGCCTGCTGAAAATGCTGAATTTGACAACGCCTGTCAAAATGGCGGAAACGATGATATACAACACGGTACAAATTAACAAGGAGAACAAAATTCCGCGCGGCACGTCTTTTTGCGGGCGGCGCGTTTCTTCTGCAGCTGTCGATACAGCATCAAAGCCGATGTAAGCAAAGAAAATAACCGCTGCGCCCGAAAGCACGCCTTTAAATCCGAACGGCATAAACGGATGCCAGTTGACCGGTTTCACATGTGCGACAGCAAGCACCACAAACAGCAGGACAACGGCTACTTTTATGGCTACGATGATGCCGTTCAGGCGAGATGTCTGCTGGACCCCTGAATACAACAGCCAGGCAACTAGAGCGATAATGAGAATGGCCGGCAGGTTGACAATGCCACCGTCCATCGGTGCAAGCGTCAGCGCTTTTGGCAGATGAACTCCGAGATTTCCAAGCAAGTTCACGGCGTATCCGGACCAGCCGATCGCAACGGTTGAAACAGCCAGGCCGTATTCCAAAATCAAATCCCAGCCGATAATCCATGCCCAAAATTCACCCAGCGCCGCATACCCGTAAGTATAAGCACTTCCGGCAACCGGCACCATTGATGCAAATTCTGCATAACACAAGGCAGCAAATCCACATGCGAGCCCCGACAGGATAAAGGAAATAACGAGTGCAGGGCCGGAATAGTTTGCTGCAGCCACACCTGTCAGCACGAATATCCCTGTGCCGATAATGGCGCCGATCCCGAGCAAAGTGAGATCGAGTGCACCAAGCGCTTTTTTCAGCCCTTGCTTGCCCTGGGTCTCTTCTACAAGGTTTGCGATTGCTTTTGTCTGAAAGATGCTCATCTCTCATCCTCCCCAAAATTTTTGTATAATTGCATATCTCTATTATACTTTTCATTGAAAATTTATCAATATAGAAATATAACAAATTAATAAAAAATTTTGATTGTAAGAAATTGTAACCCTTATCACGCTTTTCCAGCCTGCCCGGATATATCCGTATTGGTTTGCCGGCAGCAAAAACTGTTGTATTTGCATCGTAATAGAACATGGCAGCGTAAAAACTTTGCATATGAAATAAAAGAACGTCCGCGAAGCTTTTTCGTGAAGGCCCCTGATACGTTTACCCGGGGCCGGGTAAGCATATCAATTCGCAATTTAACCCTGCGGCGGGCTTTTGCCACGGATCTTTTGCCTGCCAACGGTGGTTCAGCGCCAAAAACGGGCCTAAAATCTTTCTTGGAACAACCCGCAATCCTTCAAAATCGTGAGCCTGCTACGGAATATCCGATGGTCGCAATCCCGCTGCTGTATGGTATAATCAAACTATCAAGGAGGGGATTTTATGGCAGCCCAATTGACCATTACAGACCGCAAACACGTGATTCACGCGGATATAGAAAGGATGGCCGTTTTTTTGCAGGGCAAATTTGTCGAGGCAACCGGTGATGATGGCCGCCTGTGGTATGTGATTTTTTACAAGGACCATTATTTGAACGCGGTACCCGCCGCCAAAATCAAACGGCAGTCCGCAGTGGCGCAGGCTTTCCGTGACTGCATTGTGCTGGAGCCTCCCCATCCGCTGATTGATTTGCTTTTCCAGCCGGGTTGCTCATTTAAAACCATTCATTTTGCCCAGCTTACCGGCAAAATGGAGAAACTGTTCCCGCCACTTGAAGCCGCCTGGATTGCCACGTTTTTCGAATCGTTTGTCCCGAAACGGAAGCTCTTTGAATATATCCAATCCATCTTTTATGAATACCGCCGCAATGGCCAGCTATTGCAGTGCGCGCGCATCCTCCGCATTTTAAAAGATTTTGCGCCGAAGCAAAGCTGGGTCAAGCAAATGTCCCGCGATTTAAATCTGATTAAGTACGACAAACTCTTTCAATCCTATTCACCCGAACTGATCCGGAAAGACCCCCTTTATGCCGAAAAACTTTTATATGAGAAAATGCCGGATGCTGAAGCTTTTGCAAAACTTTGCGACCTACTGCGTGCGCAAAACCGGTGGGCGGACGAAATCGCGTTAAGCCTTGAGCAAATGGAATCGTCGCCGACCGATACCGGCTACAAAGCGCTCCTTGAACGGCTGGATGCGCATTTCGAAGAGGCGGAAAAAATGGCCATTTTGGAAAATCTATATGCCCGCATTCAGCAGTTTGAACCGCTGCAGCAGGATTTACTTAAGTTTTATATTGAGACAAAACAACTGGAAAAAATGATCCCGATGATGCTTGAGGAACAGATTCAGTTGAGTGCGAAACAGGCGGAAAAAGTGGAAAAGATGCTTGAATCATGGAGCCCGGATGATGGTGAAACAGATGTAGAAGCACTGAACCGGCTTGCCCCGCTCTTTTCCGGGCATCCGGCACAGGCAGAGAAATTCGTGGTAAAATGCATTTCCTATTTGTTACAGCACCGGGACACTTCCTATATACTGGAATGGCTGCTTCCGTTCAAGAAAGCAGCCGGGCATTTGCCGGCCATCCGCAAAGTGGAGCAAATGCACCAAATGGCGGACGATCCCGACAAGCAATCCCTGCTCGGGGAATTGTATTTTGAATTCGGGCAGTACGACAGAGCGCTTGACTGTTTCAGCTGGGAAATGGAGTTGCGGGAAAACGACCCCGCCCCGGTCAAATGGTTGTCAAAAATTTATCACGAACTCGGCATGCAAGCGGAATCGAACGCATACCGAAATTTGTATATTGATATGGAAAAGCGAAGAGCGTAAGGCGAAAGTGGGGCCAGACCCTGCTTTTTTTATGGCCGAGTACGCAGGTCGCCCAAATGGCTGCGATGAAGGACATTTCTGCGGGCGGACGGATCCCCTTTTGTCTTTCATGCCTGTGATGAAGGACATTTCTGGGGGCGGGCGGGGTCCCTTTTGTCTTTCATGCCCGCGATCAAGGACATTTCCGAGGGCGGGCGGATCCCCTTTTGTCCTTCATGCGCGGGATGAAGGACATTTCCGAGGGCTGCCGTCTCTCTTTTGTCTTTCATAATCTCGATGAAGGATTTCTATTGGTGGGCGGGTCCCTTTTGTCCTTTTGAACTCTCCAAAAAGACATTTCGAACACTACCCAAGCCGCTTTTGGCCTTTTGAAACCTCCAAAAAGACATTTTGAACACCAACCAGGCCACTTTTGTCTTTTTGAAACCTCCAAAAGGACATTTCGATCGCTACCCGGGGTCCTTTTGTCTTTTTGAAGCCTCCAAAAGGACATTTCAATCGCTGCCCGGATTCCTTTTGTCCTTTTGAACTCTCAAAAAAGACATTTCGAACACTACCCAAGCCGCTTTTGGCCTTTTGAAGCCTCCAAAAGGACATTCCGAACACCAACCAGGCCACTTTTGTCCTTTTCAAACCTCCAAAAAGACATTTCGACCACTACCCAAGCCACTTTTGTCCTTTTGAACCCTCCAAAAGGACATTTCGATCGCTACCCGGATTCCTTTTGTCCTTTTGAGCCCTCCAAAAGGACATTTCGATCACTGCCCGGGTTCCTTTTGTCTTTTTGAGCTCTCCAAAAAGACATTTCGACCACTACCCAAGCCACTTTTGGCCTTTTGTAACCTCCAAAAAGACATTTCGAACACCAACCAAGCCGCTTTTGGCCTTTTCAAACCCCCAAAAAGACATTTCGAACACCAACCAAGCCGCTTTTGGCCTTTTCAAACCCCCAAAAGGACATTTCGAACACCAACCAAGCCGCTTTTGGCCTTTTCAAACCTCCAAAAAATATCTCAATCACCACCCGAGTGATGTCTGTGTCCGCTTCAAAAGACATTCCGCCGGTTATTTTCGCCCGTGATCAACTTGAAAGCCGCCCCGCGCATCCGGGACGGCTTTCGTTATTTGGTATGCATTTTAAATTCCAAAAATAGCTCATTATAGCGGGCGAGTTTTTTCTTGCCAAGGTTTTTATATACTTCCAGTTTCTTTGTGAGTGCAGCATCCGGATAAAAACGGCGGTCGCCGGAAATCGATTTTGGCAAAATCTTCAGAGCCGCTTTGTTCGGCGTTGAATAACCGACATACTCGGCGTTTTGCGCGGCGTTTTTCGGATCGAGCATAAAATTGATAAACTTCAGGGCGCCATCCACGTTTTTCGCTGTTTTCGGGATGACCATGTTGTCGAACCAGAGATTGGAGCCTTCGCTCGGCACAACATAGTTCAGCTTTTTATTCTCTGACATGATCTCAGCCGCATCCCCCGACCAGACAACCCCGAGCGAAGCTTCTTCATTGGCCAGTAGCATCTTGATTTCATCGCCGACGATCGCTTTCACATTCGGCATCAGCCGGTCAAGTTTTGCTTTTGCCTGCTGCAAATGTTTTTCATTCGTATCATTCAGCGAGTAATGCAGGCTGTTGAGCCCCATCCCCATCACTTCGCGGGCGCCGTCCACAAGCAGAATCTGATTTTTCAAATCGGGATCCCACAGGTCGTCCCAGCTTGTAATTTTTTTGCCACCGAGCATACTTGAATTATACACAATCCCGACCGTCCCCCAGAAATAAGGCACTGAGTATTGATTTTTCGGGTCAAACGGCAAATCCATAAAGCGCGAATCGATATATTTCAAGTTCGGCAGCTTCGAATGATCAAGCGGAATCAGCAAGTTCTCCTTTTTCATCTTTTCGATCATATACTCGGATGGAACCGCAACATCAAACGTTGTACCACCCTGGGAAATTTTGGTCATCATGGCTTCGTTCGAATCGAAAGTTTGATAAATGACTTTGATGCCGGTCTGCTTTTCAAATTTCTTAATCAAGGCGGGATCGATATAATCCCCCCAGTTGTAAATCGTGAGCGTATTTCCGCCTGCATAGCCTTCCGTTTGGTTCATGCGCCCAGCGAGAAATTGCAGGGCAAGGGCGACAACGATTATCGCAATAAAAACACGCAGCAGCTGTTTCATCTTTTAACCCCCATTCCGTTCGTGCGGGCTTGGCGCTGGTTCACGAGGTAGTACCCGATCACAAGGATAATAGAGAAGAAAAAGAGCAGCGTTGACAGCGCGTTAATCGTGAGTGAAATCCCCTGGCGCGCCCGCGAATAAATTTCAACGGAAAGCGTCGAATAGCCGTTCCCGGTGACAAAAAAGGTGACGGCAAAATCATCGAGCGAATACGTGAGCGCCATGAAAAAACCGGCAAAAATACCGGGCGTAATATACGGGAGAATCACCTTCGACAACACATCCCACTGGCTTGCCCCAAGGTCGCGCGCCGCATCCATCAAAGTCGGGCTCATTTCCTGCAGTTTCGGCAGCACCATCAGCACAACAATCGGAATGCAAAAAGCGATGTGCGAAACGAGAACGGATGTAAACCCGAGCTTGATCCCTGCAATCGTAAATAAAATCAGGAACGATGCACCGATAATGACGTCAGGGCTTACGATCAGCACATTATTGAGCGAAAGCAGCGCATTTTTCGTTCTTCTTCTTTTCACAAACCGGATCGCGAGCGCCCCCATCACACCGATCACCGTTGAAATCGCGGATGCGAGTAGCGCAATCACAAGCGTATTGATGACAATGATCATAAGGCGCGTGTCCTGGAACACTTCCTTGTACCATTCCCATGTAAAACCGCTAAATTCATGCATGTTCCCTGCTTTGTTGAACGAATAATACATTAAATAAAAGATCGGTGCGTAAAGGACGATAAACACAAATATCAGATATAAGTTTGACCATTTCCATCTTTTTTTCAACTTCATCCCTCACTTCCGGTTGCCGGTCACAATCATAATGACGACCATGGCAATGATCAAAAAGACGGCGATCGTAGACCCCATGCCCCAATCCTGTGTGACAAGGAAATGCTCCTCAATTGCCGTACCGAGCGTAATGACACGGTTTCCCGCAATCAGGCGCGTAATCATAAAGAGTGACAGAGACGGAATAAAGACAGCCTGACACCCTGATTTGACACCGTCCAGCGTGAGCGGAAACACAACGCAGCGGAACGTGGTCCATTTCGAGGCGCCAAGATCGCGCGCCGCATCCATAAAGACCGGGTTTAGTTCTTCAAGCGCGTTATAAATCGGCAAAATCATAAATGGGATAAAAATATAAGTAGACACAAACAAAAAGCTGAAGTCTGTAAATAAAATCTGCTTTTGCCCGATGCCCATCCATTCAAGAAACGAGTTGGCCGGGCCGAATGTGCCGAAAATCCCGAGAAACGCATACGCTTTTAACAACAAATTGATCCATGTCGGCAAAATGATTAATAAGAGCCAGAGCTGCTTATGCCGCGATTTTGTCAAAAGATAAGCAGTCGGATACGAAATCAAAAGTGTAAACGCCGTAATCAAAAACGCATACCAAAAAGAGCTCAGCGTCATTTTCAAATAAACGGGCGTAAAAAATTTTTCATAGTTGACAAGCGACAAATGCCCTTCAATATCAAAAAAAGAATAATAGAGAATGAGCAAAATCGGCGCGATTACAAAAAGAAGGATCCACAGCAAATACGGAACGAGATAAAAAGTGCGTGCATTTACTTTCATGGCCGGACCTCATCGTACGCTTCCAGGCGCCGGTCGAATTCCTCTTCTGTTTCGCCGAATCTCATCACGTGGATCGCTTCCGGTTCAAAATAAAGGCCGATCGTATCCCCGACTTTTGCTTTTTTTGTCGAGTGGACAAGCCATTCATTTCCCTCTTCATCGTAGCAACAAATTTCATAATGGACGCCGCGGAACAGCTGCGTATCCACCCGCACTTTCAAGTTCCCTTTTTCCGGCGTCGTGATCTCCAGGTCTTCCGGGCGGATGACAATTTCAACCGGCTCGTTCGGGTTAAGGCCGCGGTCTACGCATTCAAACGCACGGCCGTTAAATTCCACAAGATAATCGCGGATCATTTTCCCCGGAAGGATATTGGACTCACCGATAAAGTCCGCCACAAAGCGGTTGATCGGTTCATCATAAATATCGGTCGGCGTCCCGCTCTGCTGAATTTTCCCGTTATTGATGACAAAAATTTCATCGCTCATCGCAAGCGCTTCTTCCTGGTCGTGCGTGACAAAAATAAACGTAATGCCAAGGCGGCGCTGCAGTTCGCGCAGTTCATACTGCATCTCTGTCCTCAGCTTCAAATCCAAAGCGGAAAGCGGTTCGTCCAGCAAAATCACTTCCGGTTCATTGACAATCGCGCGCGCAATCGCGACCCGTTGCCGCTGCCCGCCTGACATTTCGCTGATTTCCCGGTTTTCATAGCCTTCCAGGTTCACAAACTTCAAGGCTTCTTTTACTTTTTGGTCAATCACAGCCGCCTTCATTTTTTTAATGCGCAGCCCGAACGCGACGTTTTCATACACATTTAAATGCGGAAACAGCGCATAATCCTGGAAAACGGTATTGACCTGGCGCCGGTTGGCCGGAACGTCATTCACGATTTTTCCGTTGATGTAAATATTTCCTTTTGTCGGCGCAATAAATCCTGCAATCAGGCGCAAAATGGTTGTTTTCCCGCAACCCGACGGCCCGAGCAGGGTGTAGAATTTTCCGCGTTCAATTTCAAAACTGACGTCATCCAAAATAGCAGGATCATCGTCGTATTGTTTCGTGACATGGTCAAAACGAATGATGATATCGCTGTTCATTGCTGTCCTCCTCTTCTATGTTCAGCTTACAGATACGATTCCGTGGCAACCAGTACAAGCCTGGACCGGCCTTCCGCGTCATTCAGGATCTGATGCTCATCGGATGCATGATAATAAATGGCTTCTCCGGCTTTCGCACGGTACAGGCGTTTGCCAAGCCGCACCGCAATCCGGCCTTCCAGTACATAGGCAAAGGTTTCCGATAAAGAAGGTTCAAACGTTTTAAACTCCCCTTTTTCCTCAAGCGTAAGCAGGATCGGTTCCATTTCCTTTTCATTCGATTCCGGGACGAGCCACTGGATTTTATAACCGCGCTCTTCATCGAGATAATCGGTCTGGTCTTCTTCCCCGTATACGACCTTTTGTTCACGCTCTTCTTCATCAAAAAATTCTTTCGGCGTGCAGCCGAGTACTTCCAATATATTAAAAAACGTGTCAATCGAAGGGGAGCTTAAATCCCGCTCAAGCTGGGAAATATAGCCTTTGCTTAAATCCGTACGCTCTCCAAGTTCCTCCTGGGTGAGTCCTTTTTTTAACCTTAAGTTTTTAATTTTTTTCCCGATCTCCATCATAAAACCTTCCATTTTGTTTAGCATTTGTAAACTCAAAGGCAAGGAAGTTCTTTTTTATTAAACTTTAAGTTTACTTTCATTTGTATTATATAAAAAAGCAGGCAGATGTAAAGGCCTTTTTGAAAAAAACACGAATCAGGCTGTCATCCTGCCTGTTTGTACCCGCGGAAAAGCGGTAGCCCCTCCTTTTCAGCCAACGAACCATCCCAATCAGGCGTTTGCAGTTTTCGCACGGAGAGGCAGATGTTTGCCAATAAGCCTGTATATAAAATGGACAAAATATTGCCGCGCTGTTGCCCGCTGCAAAAAGTCAATCATGCAAATTAGTGCCGGGCTTGATGTAAAAACTTAAGCCCATTTTATATCCCATATATTTTTGCCACCCCGTTCTGCTTCCTTTTCTATTGATTTTCCCTAAAAAAATAACTATAATAATATGTAAATCAAATGGAATAAAAAATCCTCATCAAATCCGGTGAGGTAGAGGTCGCAGCTTTTATGAGTAAATCGGACGAGACACGGGTAAAGTTTAAGACTCCGGTTGAAAGGAAAAGCTGCCGAAACGTGGTGCCGGATCCCGCGGTGCCATGTTGGGGCTGTTTCCGAACAGGAACAGAACTGTCACATATGCGATTCCCCCTCGCATATGTGTTGAGCTATCTTCGGAAGGTTGATGGAGGGTATACGCTTTGATGCCGCGTCTCCACGACTGCGGCATTTTTGTTTATTCCCTGCTCCTTCCTATATAAAAAGGAGTGAATCAAGGATGGATGACTTCTATCATGGGCAAAGCACTGCAGCCGGAGCGGTTCCCGTTGCAAAAAAGGGTGAATTGACGAAGCTGAAGCGGAAATTAAAATCCCGCCACCTGACCATGATTTCCCTCGGTGGATCAATCGGAACCGGGCTTTTTCTGGCAAGCGGCGGGGCAATCCACAGCGCGGGGCCTGGCGGTGCGCTTCTCGCTTATGCATTAATCGGCGTCATGGTGTACTTTTTAATGACAAGCCTTGCAGAAATGGCCGCCTACATGCCGGTTGCAGGCACCTTCAGCACGTACGCAACAAAATTTGTTGATCCGGCACTTGGATTTGCGCTTGGCTGGAACTATTGGTACAACTGGGCGATCACGATCGCAGCCGAATTATCAGCAGCAACCATTATCATGAAATTCTGGTTCCCGCACATGCCTTCGATCGTGTGGAGTGCGGCTTGCCTTCTCATCATGTTCTTATTAAATTATTTATCTGTAAAAGGGTTCGGGGAAGCTGAATACTGGTTTGCAATCATTAAAGTCGTAACCGTCATTGCCTTTATCATTGTCGGCGCACTGATGATTTTCGGGATTATGGGCGGAAAAACAATCGGCTTTTCTAACTTTACGATTGCAGACGGCCCAGTCCACGGCGGATTCCTGGCCGTGCTCGGGGTTTTTATGGCAGCCGGGTTTTCATTCCAGGGAACAGAACTGCTCGGGGTTGCGGCCGGTGAAAGCGAAGATCCGGAAAAGACCATTCCGCGTGCTGTGAAATCTGTATTTTGGAGAATCTTGCTTTTCTATATTCTGGCGATTTTTGTCATCGGCCTGTTGATTCCGTTCACGGATTCGAGATTAACCGCCGATGACATTACGATGAGCCCGTTCACAATTGTATTTCAGCGTGCCGGCATTGCTTTTGCGGCTTCTGTCATGAATGCGATTATTTTAACGGCTGTTCTTTCTGCCGGCAACTCGGGCATGTACGCGTCAACGCGGATGCTCTGGGAACTTGCGCGCGACGGCAAAGCGCCGAAATTCCTCGGGAAACTGGATAAACGCGGGGTGCCGGTGAATGCACTGATTGTCACTGCGCTTGTCGGAACGGTTGCTTTCCTTGCATCTTTCTTCGGCGACGGGGCAGTGTACAACTGGCTCCTGAACGCATCCGGCTTATCCGGCTTTATCGCCTGGCTCGGCATTGCCATCAGCCATTACCGATTCCGCCGTGCATATGTAGCACAAGGCAAAGCTTTGAGCGACCTGCCTTACCGTTCAAAATGGTTCCCATTCGGCCCGCTATTTGCGTTTGCCGTTTGTACGGTCGTCATTCTCGGGCAAAACTACCAGGCATTTTTGGGAGACCATATTAAGTGGGGAAGCGTGTTTGTCTCGTATATTGGCCTGCCCATCTTTATTGCCGTATGGCTCATTTATAAATTTGTGAAAAAGACAAAAGTCGTTTCTTTACAGGAATGCGATTTTAACCGAGAATCCTAACGGAAAAACCTGCGGTGGCTGCCGCAGGTTTTTTCCTTTCATCAGAAACTTACTTTTAACATAAATTATATGAAATTTACCTTTATTTTAATTTATGAAAACGTTTCCTTTATCTAGGAAAAAAATTCATTTTAAATATTTTCCTAGCTCAGAATCCTTTATTTCATGCGGGTTCCAGCCTTTTTTAACAATGGCGCACACAAATTTGCCAAAAAATTAATCTTTATTTTTTTCTCATTTTACGTTAATATTTTATCTATCGCATTCATTCCCCGAAAAAACCAGCACTTATTTTTCAGTTAATTTCACAAATTATGCCAATATGTGATTTTTACAAGGAGGCAATGGCATGTCAACAATCGACAAGAAAAAAGTTCTGGCAACTGTTCCACAGACCGGATTTTTTGGTCATCCAAAAGGGTTGTCGACTTTATTTTTCCTAGAGTTTTGGGAGAGATTCTCTTACTACGGGATGAAAGGGATTCTGATTTACTACATGTATGACCGCCTGTCAAACGGCGGGTTGGGATTGGACCCGACAACAGCCGCATCGATTGCTTCGATTTACGGCGCGCTTGTTTATATGTCGGGGATTATCGGCGGCTGGATTTCAGACCGTCTGCTCGGTTCCGCCAAAACCGTTTTTTACGGCGGAGTGCTGATTATGCTCGGGCATATTGCGTTGTCCTTTCCGGGAGGGTTCCCGGCGCTGATCGTTTCCATGGTGCTGATTGTGCTTGGGACAGGCTTGTTAAAACCAAATGCCGCTTCAACCGTCGGGGAATTGTATGATGAAAAAGACTTGCGGCGCGATTCCGGTTTCAGCATTTACTACATGGCGGTTAACCTCGGGGCCTTCATTGCGCCGCTCATTGTCGGAACAATCGGTCAGGGGTACAATTACCATCTCGGCTTCAGTATTGCAGCGATCGGAATGTTTTTCGGTTTGATCGCATTCACCATGTCCAGGAAGAAAAATCTTGGGCTTGCCGGCTCTGTTGTGCACAACCCGTTGAAGCCGGAAGAAAGAAGATCGACTTTCACCAAAATCGGCGTAGGAGCTGTCGTCCTGATTATTTTGCTGGCGATTACCATTCCGACACGGATTTTAAATCTGAACAGCTTTATTACCATCGTCAGCATTTTAGGATTTTTGATTCCTGCCTGGTACTTCTTTATGATGTACTTTAGCAAAAAAACATCGAAAGACGAACGCTCACGCATTTTGGCTTATATTCCTTTATTTATTGCTTCCATCGTCTTCTGGGCGATTGAAGAACAAGGCGCGAGTTTGCTCGCCGTCTATGCGGACAAGCGGACACAGCTGAATTTTGCCGGCATTCATATTTTACCGTCCTGGTTTCAGACATTGAATCCGCTGTTTATCGTCGTCTTTGCGCCGGTTTTGGCTTCGCTTTGGGTGAAGCTGGGAGACAGGCAGCCGTCTACACCGGTTAAATTTTCGTTTGGGCTTATCCTTGCTGGTTTGTCCTATATGGTCATGATGGCCCCGGCTTACTTTAACGGCTCTTCGTCGCTCGTGAGCCCGCTCTGGCTTGTATTGAGCTACTTCCTTGTCGTGATCGGGGAACTTTGCTTGTCACCGGTTGGTTTGAGTGTATCGACAAAGCTGGCGCCAGCCGCATTCTCGGCGCAAATGCTCAGCCTCTGGAACTTGTCTGATGCTGCGGCCCAAACGTTGAACGCCCAGCTTGTCAAACTGTACAGCGCCAACCATGAAGTGATCTACTTCGGCGGCGTCGGCCTTGTTTCGGTCATTTTGGGCATATTCCTGCTCCTCTACGCACCGGTCATCAAACGGCTGATGAGAGGGATAAAATAATAGATGAAGTGATGAAAAACCGGGGCATTGGTCCCCGGTTTTTTTAATGGATTTGCTGGTATGTGCCGTGTAACAATTGGAGTGGATGCTAATCGATTGGGGTAAGCTTAACCGTTGCTTCTGTCTGGATCGTGTAGCCGTCATAGACCATAAATGTATAGGAAGCTTCGCCATCTACGCCAAGAATCGTATTCACATCTGGTACACCTTCTCCGTCAAAAGTGACGAAGTTCGATCCTTCACCAACCGGCGTGGCTTTATACCTTCCTTCCGGGATGTCTTTGCCAACTTCATATCTGCCGGCTGCCAGCGTCTTTGGTGCACTTTTCGCTTTCTGCACCTGTCCTGTCAATGAAGCAAGGTCCTTTTTCTTGGCATCCACTTTGCTTTGAGTGGATTTTAATTCTGATTTTGCATTTTTCAAGTCAGCTTGTGCAACATCGACCTGTTTGTTCAAAGTATCGAGTTGCGTTTTAAGATCATCTTGCTGGGATACAAGTTCCTCGGCTGCATCATAGTCATCTTCCCTTAACGTAGATGGGCCCTATGTAAAGAAAAGCCTTCATTTTTGCACGCTTTCTTAACATAAACGCCCTCTAGGTTAAGGAAGAGCCTCGTTTTTTCACGCTTCCTTAACGTAGACGCCCTCTATGTAAAGAAAGGCCTTCATTTTTCCACGACTCCTTAACGTAGGGCTTGCTGAACACGCAAAATTCCTAGATTTGGCAAGGATGCTGACAGTTTTGGCAAAAATTTAAATGGTTTTTTTAGAAAGTCCAGAGAAAAGCTTGCACTTGAAAGCTGATTCAAGGTATAGAGAAGACAAAATCGTATTTTCAAAGATGAAGTCTTTTATATTTTAAGACACAGGTTGTTGACCCTATATAAAAGAGAAAAACCCGTTTGGAAATCCTCTTTCCAAACGGGTTTTTGTTAAATGCTTTTCTTCTTTCGTGTCAGGCCGTAAGCGATGACAAGCAGGATGAACCATACCGGTGTCACAAATAAGGCAACACGCGTATCTTTTGCTATCCCCAGAACCACGAGGACAAAAACAAAGAACAAGAGTACAATCCAGTTGATGACCGGGGCAAACGGCAATTTAAAAGAGATTTTGGCCGCTTCTTCCGGCATATTTTTCCGGAAACGCAAGTGGGCAACCATAATGACGCCCCACACCCAGACAAAACAGATGGATGAAATGCTTGTGACAAGCGTAAAGACTTGCGTGCTCTTCATAAAATAATTCAGCATAACGCCGATTAACAGCATGATCGTTGAACCAAGCAAAGCAGGTGCCGGGACATTCCGCTTGTTTAACTTTTTAAATATTTTCGGTGCTTTTCCATCTTCTGCAAGAGAATACAGCATACGGCTTGTACTGAAAATGCCGCTGTTGCACGAGGAAGCCGCCGAAGTGAGCACCACAAAATTGATGATACCTGCTGCAGCCGGCAGACCGATATCAGCAAATACCCGGACAAACGGGCTCGCATCCGGATTCAGCCGGTTCCAAGGATAAATCGACATGATGACAAACAAAGCGCCGACATAAAACAGTAAAATCCGCAGCGGAATCTGGTTGATCGCTTTTGGCAGCGTCTTTGATGGATCCTCTGCTTCCCCGGCTGTTACGCCGACCAGTTCAATCCCGACAAATGAAAAGACGGCCATTTCAAACGCTAGCAAAAACCCTTTTGAGCCATTCGGGAAAAAGCCGCCGTGCTGCCACAGGTTTGTAAAAGAGGCGTGCCCCCCATTGCTTTGAAAACCAGCGAACACGAGGAGAATGCCGATAACAATCAGGGCAATAATGGTGACAACTTTAATAATAGCAAACCAAAATTCCATTTCCCCGAATGCTTTGACTGTCGCAATATTGATGAGAAACAAAACAGCGACGCAAATCAAAGCAGGAATCCACTGTGGCAGATCGGGTACCCAAAATTGAACATACATACCGACTGCGGTAATTTCGGCAATACCGGTTACAATCCAGCAAAACCAATAGGTCCAGCCGGTAATAAAGCCTGCCCACGGTCCGATAAATGTTTCAGCAAAATGGGTAAACGATCCGGTAATCGGCTTGTACATCAGCAGTTCGCCGAGTGCCCGCATCATAAAGAAAAGGGCCAAGCCGATTACGAAGTATACGAGCATAATAGACGGGCCGGCAAAGTGAATCGATTTGCCGGAACCAAGGAAAAGCCCCGTTCCAATTGCGCCCCCGATCGCAATCAATTGAATATGGCGGTTTTTCAGCCCGCGACTCAGCTCTTGTCCATTCGGGCTTTGATCCATACCGATCAACTCCTTATCTATGTATAAATTTGATTATATCACAATCTTCTTATTTGTTGCGGGTAAAAAGCAAACCGTATGTGCACGCCTCTCCCCGGTCGTGTCCGGGTATTGTGAGGCGGCATTTTTGTTTACGCTTACAAAAATGCCGGGCTAAAACTTCCCATTTTTGAGAAAATTTAACATGCAGAAGCGAACCGGCCCATGAAAAGAGCCGGCAAGCCTGGGTTTAAGCAAACCATTGCGTTTTTTCTTCTGCTGGTGTCCGTTGCGCTTTGATGTCCAATTCTCTTTTCGGATAGCCGACATAGATGAGCCCGGCAATTTTATCTGCTGGTTCGAGGTTCAGATAGTTTTTCAATTCTGGTTCATGCGCAATGTCACCGGTCCTCACGATTGTAGCCAAACCGAGCTCGGTTGCCGTAAGCAGCAGGTTTTGGATCGCACAACCAGTCGCAACGATTTCCTCAATTTCCGGAACAATGCCGGAAGGGCTGACGGCAACCGCAATAACCACCGGCGCTCGCAGCGGCCCTTTGCGCGCTTTTTCAATCTTTTTCGCCGCTTCTTCTTCACTCAGGCCTTCCGCTTTCTGGGCTGCAATCCGGGCCATTTCCTCTCCGAGTTTGGCGCGTCCTTCCCCTTTAAACACGCGGAATTTCCACGGTTCTGTTTTCTTATGGTTTGGCGCCCATGTGGCAGCTTCGAGCAATGTTCCAATCACATCATCCGGTACCTCTTTATCGTCTGTCACGCCGATGGAACGGCGCGATTTGATCAGATCCATGACACCCATTTTCCCAACTCCTTTAACCATACTAGTTTAAGTATAAGACAGGAAAATGCGTCAATCAACACAAAACATTTTTCCACCGTGGAAATACATTATTGAAAAATGGCGCTGATCTTTTGCACATCCGCTTCCGTCAAGCTGACTTCCAATGTTTTCAGATTGTCAATCACCTGCTCCGGCCGTTTGGCACCCGGAATGACAGCATCAATGGAAGGCTGGGAGAGATACCAAGCAAGGACAACATGTGCGACATCCACGCCTTTTTCTTTCGCAATCGGGCGGAGCTTTTCAACCTTTTCCAAATTACGGAGATAGGTTTCCCCTTGGTAAAGCGGATTTTTCGCACGGCCGCCTTCAAATTTGGTATCTTTTGTATATTTGCCGGCGAGCAGCCCGGATGCGAGCGGAAAATACGGGATAAACGAAATACCGTTTTCCGCTGTGTACGGAAGCAAGTCTTTTTCAGCCTCGCGTTTGAATAAATTGTACTCCGACTGCAGCACATCGACATATCCGTCTTTGTTTGCCTCTTTCAATTGTTCAATGGAAAAATTGGAAACACCGATTGCACGGATTTTCCCTTCATCTTTCAGTTCTTTTAAGGCGCCGACTGCTTCGTCTTTCGGAGTATGGTCATCCGGGAAATGGATATAAAACAAATCAATATAATCGGTTTGCAGGCGTTTCAGGCTGCTTTCGACCGCTTCTTTTAAAAATGCAGGGGAGTTGTCGAACACCACTTTTCCATCGACAAATTTATGTGCACCTTTTGTGGCAAGCACGACCTTGTCACGGCCGCCGTGTTCTTTTAGCACCTCGCCGATCAACTCTTCCGAACGTTTTGGCCCGTAAATAAACGCAGTGTCAAGAAAATTGATGCCGTGGTCAATTGCCGTGCGCACAACTTCTTTCCCGGTTTCATCATTGAGATTCGGGTGAATATTATGTCCGCCGACCGCATTTGTGCCGAGGCCGACCGGGTTGACATACAAATCCGATTTGCCGAGTCTTCTTTGTTTTTCCATCTTACCTCCGCCTTTCTCTTCAGATTTCAATCCTTATCATAGCAAATCAAAAAGAAATGTAAAAATATTTCGGTTTCCGGTCAAACAGGCACATGTGCGAGCTGTTTGCATACAAATGGGAACGTGTGAGAGAAAAAGGAGGGGTTATTGTGGCAAGAACGTTAGCTTGGCATGAAACATTGGAAATTCATGAGCTGGTTGCATCCCAGACGATTTGTTTGATCCGGTTTAAATCAGTCGTAAGAAATGTGTCCGATGCAGGGCTCCGGGAACTGTATACGTTTTCGATCCGGGCACTTGAAAAAAATATTCGCGACCTTCTGCAGTTTTATCCGCAGGCGCCGCGGGAAGAGGAAATAGAAGAAAACGAGGAGCGGCAAACCAATCCCGGTTTTCAGGCCGGTGAACTGCTGACCGCTTCCAAAACGGCTGTACGAAATTATGCGACTGCCATTACAGAAACAGCCACGCCGGCATTGCGCACCGTGCTTGTCCGCCATTTGAACAGCGCGATCGACTGGCATGCGCGCGTATTCAACTATATGCATGAACATGGTATGTACCAGGCCTACAACTTAAGCCAATTGCTGAACAACGATGTCCGGAACGCCAACCGGGCGCTGCAAATGCGGGAAGAAGAGTGAAGAATCCGGCCCCCGTGCTACATTAAATGCGGCACTAGCGAGTGACCCGGCGCACATGCTGCAATAAATGCAGCACCAGAGCGGCAGGAACAGAAATCAGCCGGTACCTATTTTCAGGGTAGACGCCAATGCCGCAAAGAATTTGGCACCAGCGCAGGAACAGAAATCAGCCAGTGCCTATTTTCAGGGCAGACGCCAATGCCGCAAAGAATTTGGTACCAGCGGAAGAATGAAAATTCCGTCGCAAATTTTCGGGATAGACAGCCATGCTTGAATATGACACCAGCCGTAGAATGAAAGTCATCCAACAAGATAGGCTCCATGCCGCAATGAATGCAGCACCAGCGCAGGAACAGAAATCAGCCAGTGCCTATTTTCAGGGAGAAAGCCATACCCATTGAATGCAGTGCCAGCAAGTCACCCACCGAGATAGGCGCCCATGCCAAAATGAATGCGTACCAGCGGTGGAACGGCCCATATTTCCAGTGTAATCGCCCGGCGGCAAAATAAATAGCGCCCGCAGAAGGATGAAAATCAGCCGGCGTAAATGTTCCGGATAAAAGAATGGAAAACCGCGGATCGATTGTTCATCCGCGGTATATCCTTTAAATAGTACAGCGAGCAGTCCGCAACCGGAATGAACCGGATCCGGCCCCATATCCAATGGGATGAGACAAGCCATACCCGCTGTTTTTTTCTGTGTTTCATTACCATTTTGTCTTATTCAGAAGCCGAATGGCCAAATCTACCGGCTTGCTCTGGCTCATTGATTTTTGCCAACCCTTATTCCAGATTGCTGTGCCGGTTCAACGCTGCTTCATTCCCCGATTTCTGCTGTTCGGCAATTTTCAGGCAAACCGCGTCAAAAAACAGATGAACAGACTGGTCGAACAATGAGCTGAGCGGCTGTCTGCTTTCAATTTCTCCCGGCCTCCGGTATTTCGTGGCGGACGGAATATGAACCACGCTATCCGAAGTTTGCGCAAGTCTCGAAGACGGATCAGAAGTCACACCCACAACGGATACACCATTCTTTTTCGATTTTTCCGCCGCTTGCACCACATTGGAAGTCGTGCCGGAACCAGAAACTGCAATCAATAAATCTCCCGGCTGAATCGAAGGAGTGATCGTCTCGCCGACGACAAACACATGGAAACCAAGATGCATGAGCCGCATCGCAAAAGACTTGGCCATCAGCCCCGAACGCCCCTCGCCCAATACAAAAATGCTTTTCGGAGAAGCAAGCATATCCGCCAGCTTTTCCACTTGTTCCCCGTCTATTTTTGAAAACACCGTTTGAATTTCATTTAAAATGACTTCTATTTCCCGATTCATTTCAATGCCTCCCAAGCTTCTTTTATCTTTTGTGCCGCAAGCAAAGGATCACTTGCCTTGCTGATTGCTGAACCAATAATGAGCACATCCGGCTGAAGGGCGCGGACGGCAGCCAAATTTTCCAGTGAAATGCCCCCGGCCACTGCAATCTGCTGGTTGCGTGATGCTGCGCGGTGCCCCCACGTTCCGCCTCCGCCTTCTTCCTGCTGGTCCTTGCTGATATGCTGGCAGACGATGATGTTTTCCAAACGGGCAATCTCCTTCTGTTGATGCGCCGCTGTATTCAAAAGGTCAACCATCACTTGTCTATCAAACTGCCCGGCCATATCCAAACACGTACGGAGTGTGACAGGAGGGGCTGCCCCCATCACAGTCGCAATGTCGGCTCCCGCCCGAAAACAAAGTTCAAATTCGTACTTCGCATTGTCGAACGTCTTGATATCGGCTACCACCGTTTTGTCCGGAAACCGGTTTTTTATGTCATAAATGCTTTTGACGCCGAATTCTTTAATTAACGATGTGCCGACTTCAATCCATTCTATCGCTTTTTCCGCTTTTGCTGCAATTTCGATTGCTTCCTGAATCGTGAATCGGTCTAATGCCAGTTGAATCTTCATTTTAAAACCGCCTTTGCTTCAAGATTTTCCGGCGCCAGGGGAGACGCCTGTTTTTTTGCCCGGACCATCAAGGTTAACAGAACCGAGACAAGGAGCGAGATCGCCATAAAGATAAAAGATGCCTGCGTGCTGCCCGTTGCCCCGTTTAAAAATCCGACAATGTATGCGCCAACAAAAGAGCCTAAAGCACCCATGCTGTTGATAAACGCATTGGCACTTCCTGATACATTTTTCGGCAAAATTTCCGGCATGATTGCGAAAAACGGCCCGTATGGTGCATACATGGCGCCTCCTGCAATGACAAGCAGCGCGTAAGAGAACCAGAAATTGGATGAACCGATCAAATAAGAACCGTAGAAGGCAATGGTGCCGATCAATAGCGATACCCAGACAAATGTTTTGCGATTTAGCGTTTTATCGGAAAAATAGGAAACAGCGATCATCCCGATTGTCGCCAGTAAGTATGGAGCGGCAGACAGCCAGCCCGTTGCCACAATATCCATATGGGAGGCCGCTTTTATCATGGACGGCAGCCACATGACAAATCCGTAGACGCCGATGCTCCATGCAAAATACTGAACCGCGAGAATGAGCACCGTTTTATTGCGGAACATTTCTTTATACCCCGCTACTTTGATCATTCCTTTTTGTTCTTCTTTCATTTCAGATGCGATGTTTTCCTTTTCCTCATCCGTCAGCCACTTTGCTTCTTCCGGCTTATTTTCAACCAGCTTCCACCAGAAAAATGCCCAAACGATGGCCGGAATTCCTTCCACAATAAACATTCCCCTCCAGTCAAGCACCTTTAACAAATAACCGGAAACAATGGACATCCATAAAACGGTGACAGGATTGCCCAAAATTAAGAAGGTGTTGGCACGGGAACGCTCTTCTTTTAAAAACCAGTTGCTCAAAAAGACGAGCATTGCCGGCATCACGGCAGATTCCACGACACCGAGGAAGAACCGGATCGGATACAGCCATGCGACATTATGGACCAGACCGGTTGCAGAAGCAAGCAGGCCCCAGAGAATCAGGCTGACAAATACGAGCTTCTTGGCACTTCTTTTTTCTGCATACGCCGCGCCCGGAATTTGAAAGAAGAAATAACCGAGAAAAAATAATGCCGATAAAAAGGAGGCAACACCTGTAGTTATATTTAAATCGTGCGCCATTCCGCCCGCTGCGCCAAAGCTGTAATTCGCCCGGTCGAAATAGGCAAGGCTGTAGGTAATGAAAGCGATTGGAACCAGATGCAAAAATCTCTTCTTGCTTGCGACATTTCTCAACGACTTTTCCATTCCAAAACACTCCTTTGTTGTGGGTTTAACCGTTTTTCACCGAATGCCCGTTCATAAATGCCAACAGTTCTTCCCGGGTCGGAAGCCCGTTTTTATCCCCGGAAGACATGGTTTGTAAAGCGCCGATTGCATTCCCTCTTTCCGCTGCTTCAAATGGAGTTAAACCGTCGAACAGGCCGCTTAATACACCGGCTGCAAATCCGTCTCCAGCACCAACCGTATCCACCACTTTGGTAACCGGGAAGCCTGGAACGGTATGCGCTTTCTTTTCCGTTGCCACATAGGCGCCTTTTGCCCCGAGTTTGACAAACACCATTTTGGCACCGTGTTCAAGATAATATTTCGCGATATCTTCAGGCGCTTGATAGCCGGTCAAAATTTTCCCTTCTTTGATACCGGGAAAAACAATGTCGGCCTGGCAGGCGTATCTTTGAATCGTTTCCGCCATCGTTTTTTCGTCTTTCCACATGGAAGGGCGCAAATTCGGATCAAACGAAACGATACTGCCTTCTTTTTTGGCTTTTTGTATGAAAGCTTCGCTCAGTTCCCGTACGCACGGGGAGAGTGCGAGCGGGATCCCCGTTAAGTGATAATGTTTTGCATGCATTTCTCTGAGTTCAGGGAAATCTTTGATCCCCATCAGGCTTGCGGCGGAGTTTTTACGGTAGTAATAAACACCCGGATCGCCTTCCGATACTTTTTCTTTCAATTGAAATCCCGTCAAGTTTTCTTCGTCTCTTTTAATCAAGGAAGTATCCACTTTTTCACGCTGCAGTTCCTGGATGATATAATCGCCAAGCGGGTCTGTTCCGACTTTGCTCAGCCACAGTACCCGGTACCCGAGGCGAGAAAGTCCGATTGCCACATTTGTTTCCGCCCCTGCCAGTTCTTTTGTAAAATGCCGGACCGAGGCGAGCTGTCCGGGTTCTTCCGCAATAAACATGCCCATCGCTTCTCCGAATGTCAGCACATCATACACTTTCATTTACGAACACCTCTTCTTTCAGCAGTTCGATGTAATCTTTCAAATCACTTGTAATCGGAAATTCTAACGCAATCGCGGCTTCTTTTGGCAACAGATGCAGCAACCGTTTCCATTTTTGCCTGCCGTTTTGGCCAATTGGGATCGTTGCATAACCGGATGCCGTTTCCACCACTTCTTTCACGTGAATGTATACTACCTCGTTTTTTAAAGCGGCAGCGGCCTCTTCAGCATCTTCCCCTGTGTAAGCCCAGTTGCCGATATCACAGGTAAAACGGATCGGAATGGCCTTGCTGCGGCATGCTGCAAAAAATGGCGCGAGCCGCTCTGTTTTTCCCCCGAGGTCCGTTTGATCATTCTCGATGGTCACCAGGATGCCGGCATTCGAAAAGCAGGCGGCAGCTTTGGCAAGCGTATCCACATCAGATAGACCCTCCCGGTAGTTGCCCAATGAAAATTTGATGAGTTTTGCCCCGAGCTCCACAGCCTCCTGCCTATAAGGCGCCACATCGATAACTTGATGATCCTCCCCAAATAAAGAAACCGGGCAGGAATAGTAAGGGATCAGCCCCGCCTTATCGAGCATGCCTTTCACCGCGGGTAAAAGAGAAGACGGGTCTTCAAGCAGCTCCCGCCGGATTTCCACCCCGTCACATCCGGCCTTGCGTATGGCGGCGAATAACACCGGGTAAGATAAAATGGCAGTATCCTGAAATGCATTCATGGTGACAAATAAATGGGCCATTGGTGTTTCCTCTTTTCTTGTGTGTTGGAACCGAATTTCTTGGGACCGATACCATTTTTCAAATGCCGGATCTGTATTTTATAAATTGAATAAAATATCGCAGCTCTGTTGCCTGCTGTAAAAAATAGTCATCGTGCAAATTGGTGCTTGGGAACTTAAGTACAACTTATATAGTTTGCAAAATTTCCATGAGCAGTGCGATGTGGGGATGTTTTTTGGATTTTCCCGTTTACTCTATTTATCGTTTTTCCTGTTTTTGATCTTTCCGGGAGCGCTCTTTTTGATGGGACCGGTACCATTAAAGGGGAAAGCTGCCACTTTTGTCTTGACTAATCCCATGTTGACATCTTTTCAATCCTGCAGGCTGATCCTTTGATGCAGGATTTCAGCCTGTATCGTCGCCTCTTTCGGTGAAACCGATCTCAATTTTCCTTAGGGGGAAGTTATCTCCCCGGGGTAGATTCCCTTTCAATCAAACGGGTCTGGTAAGAGATCGTCTGGACCGGCGATTCGTTGTCCGCCAGCCGTTTTAAAATGAGTTCCATTACCGTTTTGCCAATTTGATAAGTCGGCTGTTCAATGGTGGTAATGCCTGAAAATACAGCAGCTGCCCACTCCGGATTGTCAAAGCTCAGAAAACCGGTATCGTCAGGAATTTTATAGCCCTGCTCTTTCAGTTTGATAATGATTTTTAACGCGATGACACTGTTTCCGGCAATGATGGCCCTTGGTTCTTCGCTGGTAAGGGACAAAAACGTATTGAGCTTTTTCTCCAATTGGCTTTCGTCATTGAGATCCACTTCAAACAAATCTTCCAGGCTCGGGTGACTGGGGCTAACCAGCCGTAAAGCCTCCTGAAATCCTGTATACCGTTCGTGCCGCGGGCTGAAATGTGCAACCGGCTCTGTAAAATAGCCGATTCTTTTATAATTTTTCTTTATCAGATAGGACACGGCCTGCATCACGGCCCCGCGGTTATCAATTTCAACGGTATCAAACGGCAGCGCAGGAATTTTACGGTCAACCAGGACAATCGGGGTTTTGCCGTTTTCCGACAAGGTTTCCAAGAAATCGCTGTTTCCTCCTGTTGTTTGAATCAGCAGCCCGTCAATCTTGTGGGACTGCAGCATGGAGATATACTCGCGTTCTTTCGCCGGACGGTTATCAGAGTTGCAAATCAGCAAACTGTAGCCATGCTGCTTGCAGACATCCTCAGCCCCCCTTAAAATTGCCGTTGTATACGGGTTGGTAATATCCGCAACCAGCGCGCCAATCAAGTAGCTGCGGCTGCTTTTCAGCCCTCTCGCCAAATTATTCGGGCGGTATTGGAGTTCATCGATCACCTGTTTGATTTTTTGCTGGGTTTTCGGTGACAATTCATGAAACCGGCCGCCTAAATATCTCGAAACGGTTGATTTCGACACGCCAGCTTTTTTTGCCACATCGTAAATCGTGACTTTCGCTTCTTTTCCCCTCATGTTGTTTACCATCCATCTTTAAAATGAAACCGGTACCATTTGATTTCATTATAACAAAGTGAGAGGAGCTGTCAATCAAAAATGAACGAAAATTTTTTCCGACTCCCCTCGGTTTTGTGCCGCCGCATATGAAAAAGAGCTCTTTTTCAAGAGCTCAGTTTTTAAATGAGTGAATCGGGGCCGGGATTCTGCCGCCGCGGGCAATGAAGTCCGCTGATGAAAAGGAATGGACGCCCATCACCGGCGCATGTCCGAGCAGGCCGCCAAATTCGATCGTATCGCCAACCTTTGTGCCCGGTGCCGGAATGATGCGGACCGCTGTCGTTTTATTGTTAATGACGCCAATTGCAGCTTCGTCCGCGATCATTGCTGAAATCGTTTCTGCCGGAACATCGCCCGGAATTGCAATCATGTCAAGGCCGACGGAGCAGATCGCGGTCATCGCCTCCAGTTTTTCGAGATTCAAGGACCCGCGGTTGACCGCATCAATCATGCCGGCGTCTTCAGAAACCGGGATGAATGCGCCGCTTAAGCCGCCAACATGGCCGCATGCCATAACACCGCCTTTTTTCACGGCATCATTCAGCAAAGCGAGCGCCGCCGTTGTTCCGTGCGTACCGACAGACGCAAGGCCCATTTCTTCCAAAATATGGGCTACAGAGTCGCCAACAGCCGGTGTCGGGGCAAGCGACAAGTCGACAATCCCGAACGGAACACCGAGCCGTTTGGATGCTTCCATGCCGACAAGCTGGCCCATCCGCGTAATTTTAAATGCGGTTTTCTTGACCGTTTCCGCAACGACATCAAACGGTTCGCCTTTCACTTTTTCAAGGGCGCGTTTCACCACACCCGGGCCGCTGACGCCGACATTGATGACGACATCCGCTTCACCAACCCCGTGGAACGCGCCGGCCATAAACGGATTGTCTTCCACCGCATTCGCGAACACAACGAGTTTTGCACAGCCGAGACCTTGCGTATCGGCAGTCAGCTCGGCCGTCTTTTTGATGATGACACCCATATCACGGACCGCATTCATGTTAATGCCGGAACGTGTTGAGCCGACATTGACCGAGGCACAGACCCGTTCGGTTTCAGCCAGTGCCCTTGGAATCGAATCTATCAATATTTTATCGCCTTTGTGGCAGCCTTTTTGCACCAGCGCCGAAAAGCCGCCAATAAAGTGAACGCCGACTTTTTTCGCAGCCGCATCAAGTGTTTTGGCAAAAGCAATGTAATCTTTTTCATCCGTTGCCCCGGCGATGAGGGAAATCGGCGTGACCGAGATGCGTTTGTTAATGATCGGGATACCATATTCCGATTCA
The DNA here is from genome assembly GCF_943193165.1 of Weizmannia agrestimuris. Taxonomy (NCBI): domain Bacteria; kingdom Bacillati; phylum Bacillota; class Bacilli; order Caryophanales; family Bacillaceae; genus Heyndrickxia; species Weizmannia agrestimuris. Next base: position 3,477 of record NZ_CALPDC010000021.1, on the reverse strand, counting down.
ATCTCTTCCCCGGTTTGGACAAGATTTTCTGCCAATCGCGTAATTTTATCATAAATCTTCCGGCGCGCCTTTTCCCCGTCCGCGTCAATGCAGTCGAGGAGCGAAATGCCCATTGTGATGGTGCGGATATCGAGTTTTTCTTCTTCAATCATCCGGATGGTTTCAAGTATTTGTTTCGTCTCCATGGTTGTCCCCCGTTTTTACAAGCTGTGCATCGATTGGAAAATTTCTTCGCGCTGAATTTTGATTTGGACTTGCAGTGCTTCGCCTTTTTTCGCAAGGGCTTGTTTGATTTCATCAAAATTCGCTTCAGCATTCGACAAATCGAGCATCATCATCATCGTGAAATAACCGCTCATGATGGTCTGGCTGACATCGAGAATATTAATCTTTAATTCTGCCAGCTGTGTGCTGACACCGGCAATGATGCCAACCTGATCTTTGCCGATTACTGTCAAAATTGCTCTCATTTTGTCCACTCCTGTTTTGTAAAAAAATTCATATCCTTACTATCACAAATTTTTCCGGTCTTGTCTATGTATATTTTTGGAATTTTTCATTAAAAAATAGGGCAGCAAGATTGAAACTCCCCTGCTGCCCTTTTCGCCGTAAACAGATTGTCGCAAACTTTCAGTATCATATAGAGAACAAGCGCACCGGCAACGAGGCCAGCCCCCGCAAGCCGGTTTTTCGTGCACAATTCTAATCTGTTTTTATCGGCAATGGAGACGCCGCCTGCTAAAAATCATGTGTTAAAAGCTGTTCTTCCACCACCCGGGTCAGCTTTCGTAGCTGTCAATCATATTCGCGATATGCGTGTAGGCGCCGCTTGCCGTAAGCATGTCAACAACGATCCTGCGCTCAAACTGTTTTTTCTTTGCACTGCCCAGGCTTAGCTTTCGTAGCTGTCAATCATATTCGCGATATGCGTGTAGGCGCCGCCTGCTGCAAGCGCGCCCGCAACAAGGATGGCTTCCGCAAGTTGTTCTTCCGTTGCGCCCGCTTTTTGCGCCTGTTTGGAATGAAAATCAATGCAATACGGGCACTCGGTAATATGGGCGACCGCAACAGCAGCCAGTTCTTTGACAAGTGCAGGCAGTTTGCCGGCTTTCATAGCAGCAGCACCGAACGCATTGTAGGCCGCGAAACCGTCTTTGGCAAGATGGTTCATGTTGGCAAGTTTTTTCATATTGGATTTTTTGTAAATCGTATCACTGGCATCTTCAATCAGGGCAAGCTGCATATGGACACTGTGGGCCACCGCGCCGCCTGCTTCCAGTGCCGCTGCCACAAACGCCGCTTCTGTAAGTTCTTCGAGACTGACACCCGCTGCTTTTGCTTTTTTCGTATGAATGTCGAGGCAATACGGGCATTTTGTCGCATGGGCCACGGCGACGGCGATGATTTCTTTGTCCCGGGCAGAAACGGCACCGTCTTTAAACACTTCGGCATTGAGGCGGTCAAAAGCAGCCGCCTGTTCCGGCGCAAGGTCTTTTAATTTCGATAGATGTTGCAGCATATCTTTTTCATAATACGACATAAAGGACACTCCTCCCAATTGGAATACTTGTTTTTCATTATAGCCCTTCCATCTGAAAATGAATATTCATCTGCTTTTGTGTGGTAAAATGGGAAGAAGATCAATATCAGGATGGTGATGGTTTTGTTTGATTTTGATACAGTCATTGAGAGAAAAAATACCGCTTCTGTTAAATGGGAGCAGGTCAAACAGGTCTTCGGGGAAGAAGATGTGCTCCCGATGTGGGTGGCCGATATGGATTTCAACCCGCCGTATGAAGTGGCGGAAGCGATTAAAAAGCGGGTTGAACACGAAATCCTCGGATATGCGTTTGTGCCGGATTCCACTGCAGAAGCGATTCAGGCATGGCTGAAAAAGCGCCATAACTGGGACATCCACCCGGCGTGGATCGCGTACTGCACCGGCATTGTGCCGGCAATCAGCACAGCCATTCAGGCATTTACTGAACCGGGCGATAAAGTACTGCTGATGTCTCCGGTGTACCATCCGTTTTTCCATATGGTTGAAAAAAACGGCCGCGTTGTCGTAAACGCGCAGCTGAAGCTTGTGGAAAACCGGTTTGAAATCGACTGGGAGCAGGTTGAAGCGCGGCTAAAAGAAGGGGCAAAGCTGTTTTTAGGCTGCAATCCGCATAATCCGGGCGGGCGCGTCTGGACGAAAGACGAGCTTATGAAAATGGCGGATCTTTGCGCGCAGTATAACTGTTTGTTTTTGTCCGATGAAATCCACTCCGACCTTGTATACCCGCCGCATACCCATGTGCCGGTTGCTTCGCTCGGGGACAAGTACCGCGATATGACCATCACCTGCATTGCGCCGACAAAAACGTTTAATCTAGCCGGGATCAAAGCTTCTGCCGTCATCATTCCGAACCCGGAACTGCGCAAAAAGTTCAAAGATGTGCAGGCGGTAAACGGGACATCTGCCTTGAATACATTTGGCATTGTCGGCATGGAAGCAGCATACCGACACGGCAGCGAATGGCTGGATGCGCTCCTTGTTTACTTGAAGGAAAATATTGATACAGCGGCACGGTTCATCGCGGAACGCCTGCCGGAAATCCGGGTGATGGAAACAGAAGGTACGTATTTAATGTGGCTCGACTGCCGCACATATGGCCTGGAAGAAGAAGCATTGAAAGACCGTTTATGGAAAAAGGCAAAGCTCGGCGTCGAAATTGGCAGCAAATTCGGCCCTGGCGGAGAAGGCTTTATCCGCATGAACATCGCCTGCCCACGCAAAATTTTGATGGAAGGCTTAAACAGGCTCGAAAAGGCCTTTGCGTAAGGAAAAGGCCGGCCCAAAAGGTTTGGGCCGGCCTAGATGTTTTTGGGTGCTTGCCATGCGGGATGATGGAGTCTTTATGTTTTTCGCGTCCTTGAGCATGTTCGCAGTACCCTTGGAAGTTTAACCAATATCCACAGACCTTTCTTTTTCAAGGATTCTAATCACTTGGCTTAGGTATGGCACAATATCTTAGGCATGTTTTTTCATTTTCAAGTTGAGTATTTAAGTCTTTTCTTACTCATACAGGTAATGCGGTGCTGCAACACAACAACATAAAGTCGTAATATATAAATGATTCAATCAAAATATATCTTTGAACAACCTCTGTTTTTCAACAGGATGGACTCAGTAAAATCCAATGGAAACAGGAAGCCCTTCATTTTCTAAGAATATGTTGATTCGCTGTTTTTGATTTGAAAAGGTTTTAATAGATCTTCAAAAATGGATTTGATTGAGTTATCTTCTATAATACAGAAAAAATATGTATGAATAAGATAGTGCCTCCCAAAATTTGTCAATCACGAAATCAAAACGACAAATTCCGAGAACTGGCCGGTAACCGATTAATAAATAACTCAACTTTCGCACCTAGAAAATCATAATAAATTCAGTGCTGGCTAATGTCTATTACGTCTCAGATACAGCACTTG
>NZ_CALPDC010000020.1:0-46447 GCF_943193165.1 Weizmannia agrestimuris | reverse complement strand
AAGTGCTGTATCTGAGACGTAATAGACATTAGCCAGCACTGAATTTATTATGATTTTCTAGGTGCGAAAGTTGAGTACTTAACTAAACTATTTAAAAAAGCACTTTGCTTCCATATTTTCAACTGCTGTTTGGATTAAATACCAGCAAGCTGCACCAGCGGCAAGCGCTACCGAAATACATGCTATATAACTGAAAAAAATACAAGCCCATTTAAATGCTGCCTTATTAATACCTGACGCGCTAAGGTGTACGGCATGCTGGTCATTATATACCTTTTCACTAACAAGATTCCCCTGTTGATCAACTTCTGGAACTCTTCAGGATTTTGGGAATTTGCCAAGCGTTTTGATTAATATTTGAAGGGGCTGTTTGCAGATAGCTTTTTTTAAAAGTTTTCCTCAAAGTAAAGAGTTATCTGTAGTGTGGATTTCTTGAAGTGCTCTCACTAAATTTTTAAAACGTTATCTAAACGTTTTAAAGTTATCTTTTTAAAGATACTGTTTTCTAATTTTATCTCGCAAAAAAACTGGCTGCAATCGGGAAATCATGCTGCCTGCCGCCGATTTTGCAAATATACGGGATATCCCTAATACTCTTACCGTCAATATTCGACATCGTTCGCAGAAAAACGAGCAGAATAACAAGCGTTAGCCGGGCTGTCAGGCAAACCCGGCTTAAGGCTACTTCATTCTTTTTGGCCGTCTATCCGGTAGTTTTTTGATAAACTGGTTCGCCACTTCCGAAGCCACCAGCCCGATCGCAATTGCAATAGATAGAAGCAGCACTTTAGCGGCAAGCGATACGGCGCCGTTATAATCGTTTTGGACAAAGTGCCGCATGGCGTCATACGCAAGGCCGCCTGGCACAAGCGGAATAATCCCGCCGACCGTAAAAATCAAGATCGGCGTCTTATAAAAACGGGCAAACACCTGGCTGATCACCCCGACGAAAAAAGCTGCAATAAACGTGCCATACACGACGTTCTGCTCATACATGTAAAATAGAAAATAAATACCCCACCCGATCATGCCGGTAATCCCGCACTGGATCAACAATTTTCTCGGTGCATTGAAAAGAATGCCAAATCCCGCCGAAGCAAAAAAGCTGGTTAATAGCTGTTGGAACAACTTCCGTCACCCTTTTAAAAAACTGTAATCTTTGATGTGTAAAAAACGCAGGGGCCTTAAAAAGCAGGCGGCCTTTTAAAAAATCGTGAGTATAATCGCGATCCCGGAACCGATGGCAAATGAGGTTAAAAAAGCTTCTGCGCCTTTTGTGACACCGGAAAAAAGATGTCCCGCCATCAGATCGCGCAGTGCGTTGGTAATCGCCAGCCCCGGAACAAGCGGCATGACAGAACCGATAATGATTTTATCCAGTTCCCGGCCGATGCCTGCATGGACAAGGATGTAAGCTGTAATCCCGATCACAAGCGAAGCGACAAATTCAGCAAAGAAACGCACCTTTACGAACCGGTGAATGTAATGCGTGCTGAGGAAGCCAAGGCCGCCTGCAATACATGCGGGCAGAAAGTCAATCCAGCCGCCTAAAAAAATGATGACAAAACAGCCACTTGAAATCGCCGCAGCCACAAATTGTAGCCAGAGAGGGTAAGCTTCCTCTTCCGTTTCAATTTTTTTCAACTGTCCATACGCTTCCTTAAGGGTAATGCCCCGGTTGCTGATTTGCCGCGAGATGCTGTTGACCTGGTCGACTTTTCTCAAATCCGTTGAACGTTCGGAGATGCGGATCAGCTTTGTCAGCTCCGCCCCGTCCAGTGAAAAAATAATGGCAGTCGGGGTGACAAAGCTGTGTGACCCACTGATCCCGGCAGCCGCAGCAATTCTCGACATCGTATCTTCCACACGGTACGTTTCCGCGCCGCTCATCAGCATGATTTTTCCGGCTAATAAGCAAACCCTCATGACCTGCTGGGCTTCATTCTGATACATGCTCATTTCTCCCTATCGATTCACCTGCAATTATTTAACCACAGTTTGCCGGTCAATAAAATAGCCGGGCCATTTTTCAGGGCCGGCTTCTTAAATCATTTCCTTTAACGCAGCGAATTTCGAGGTCACCCGCTTATGCTGAACAAACGAATTTTCAACGGTTTATATTATGTTAAGGAAGAGACTCATTTTTCACCGCGTTCTTAACGTAGACGCGTTCTAAGTTAAGGAAGGAAACCCATTTCCTCCGTTTCCTTAACGTAGACGCGTTCTAGGTTAAGGAAGGGAACCCATTTCCTTCGCTTTCTTAACGTAGAAGCACTCTAGGTTAAGGAAGAGGACCCCATTTCCTTCGCTTCCTTAACGTAGGCGCACTCTAGGTTAAGGAAGACCCTCATTTTCCTTCGCTTCCTTAATGTAGACGCGCTCTAGGTCAAGAAAGTGACCCCATTTCCTCCGCTTTCTTAACGTAGACGCACTCTAAGTTAAGGAAGAATTTCCATTTCCTCCGCTTTCTTAATGTAAAGTCCATGACGCTTAAACTTGCGGCATGGACGTTTCATTGCGCTGAAAATAAATGGGCGTGATGCCCTTGTATTTGATATAAAAATTCCATTTCCGATGAAAAGCTGGCTAAATGCGCCATCTTTACGATCATCATTATTTTATTTCGACCGTCCAATGAAGCGGGTCTTCCGTTTTTCCGAGCTGGATGCCGGTTAGAGCATCATAAAGCCGGTTTGCAATCGAATCCGGCGCTTCAGCATGTGGAAGCTGCATCGCAACATCCTTCCAGCCGAGTTCGCCAACAGGAGAAATTACAGCTGCCGTTCCTGTGCCGAACACTTCTTCCAGCTGTCCATTTTTATAAGCATTATAAATTTCGTCTATGGAAATTTTCGTTTCCTTTACAGGGACGTTCCAGTATTTCAGCAACTCGATAACGGAGTCTCTTGTGACACCACCGAGAATACTGCCGTTCAGTTTCGGGGTGACGACTTCTCCGTTGATTTTAAAGAAGATGTTCATGCTGCCGACTTCTTCAATATATTTTCTTTCAACACCGTCCAGCCAAAGCACCTGGTCGTAGCCCAACTCCTCTGCTTTTTCCTGTGCTTTCAAGCTTGCTGCATAATTGCCGCCTGTTTTTGTAAATCCGACGCCCCCTGGGACAGCTCGGACATATTCATCTTCCACATAAATGCGGACAGGTTTCAGCTGGTCGCCGTAATACGAACCAACAGGAGAAAGGATGATCATAAATTTATATTCATGTGCCGGATGTACGCCAAGGCTAGGCTCTGTCGCAATAATGAACGGGCGAATGTAAAGCGATGTCCCTTCCCCGTCCGGAATCCAGTCTTTTTCAAGTTCAACAAGCTGCTTAATGGCATCAAGCACAATGGTCTCGTCTATTTGCGGGATGCTTAATCTCGCGCAAGACACATTCATCCGGGCAACATTTTTTTCAGGCCTGAACAACAGAACCCTGCCGTCCTTTGCGCGATAGGCTTTTAATCCTTCGAATACAGACTGGCTGTAATGGAATACCATTGCCGCCGGTTCCAATACAAGCGGTGCATACGGTGTTATTCTTGGTTGGTGCCAGCCTTCTTCCTCATTATAGTCCATGACAAACATATAGTCCGTAAAATGTTTGCCAAACCCCAATGATTCAACAGCCGGTTTTTCTTTTTTCACATCTGCTTTAACGAATTCGATAACCTGATTCAAACCGATAGCATCCCTTTCCAATACGTGAAATTATTATTTTCAATCTATTATAACAACTTTATGAAGAAAAGACCAGAGGCTTTATAAAATTTTTAAAATTTTTTGAGTGAAGCACTTTCCGAATCAATAGCAGATGCAACCTTAGCCCCCTTGTAAAATAGACTGCAGCAAAGAGCTGTATACATTAAAAGCGGAGAGACCACGGAAAATCGTGTCTCGCCGCTTTTTTCTAATATTCTTCCTTGCGCTGAGCAAATTTGCCAGATTATACAAGAATGCATGTAGAAAAAGGGCTCCATTACTAGCTGGTGCATGCAAAGTTTTCCCTTTAAAATGGCATCAAGCTTTCCTTGCCGATACCTCCAAATCCGGCATGGCAGGCGTTCTCAGCAGGTCGTACCAGTTCTTTAAAGCGGAGATCATAATGACGATCCCGAGAATGAGCATAATGATCGACAAAATGCCGTTCAGTACATTGTATCCCGCTGCGGCATGGTTCAAGTAAACATTTTTTACCATCCAATAACCGGCATAGTTCACCGTAACATACAAATACGCAAGCGGAATCAGGCAAGTGAACATATACCGCTTTTTATCGGCAATTTTCAAAATGACAGTTGCCCCGACAATCAGCCCAATCGAGGCCATCAGCTGGTTCGATACGCCAAACAACGCCCAGACGGAACCGATATCGCCGGAGTAGAGCAAATAGCCCCACATAAAGCAAGCCGCAGCACTTGTGAGAATCGATCCTGGCAGCCAGTCGGTCTTTTTGAGTGGTTTATACAATTCTCCTAAAAAGTCCTGCAGCAGGTAGCGTGCCACCCGTGTCCCCGAATCGATCGCCGTCAAAATAAACACGGCCTCAAACAAGATAACAAATTGATAGAAATAGGGTGCAAGATTGCTAAACCAGTGGATTTTTGTAAAAATATACGTCATGCCGACTGCAAGCGTTACTGCTCCCCCAGTTCTGCCGGCCAGGTCCATTCCGATTTCACTGCTTAAATGCGGAAGGTTGACAACATGCATGCCGAGCGTCTTAAAGACTTCCGGCGTGGAGTTGATGGCAAAATAGTCGGCAGGCTGCAGGGCGGTCGCAGCGACAAGTGCCATCACGCCGACAAGCGATTCGACAAGCATGGCACCAAATGCAACCGGCTTGATATCCGTCCATTTATCGAGCATTTTCGGCGTTGTGCCGGAGCCGATAAAGGTATGGAAGCCGGAAATCGCACCGCAGGCAATCGTGATCGAAATAAACGGCCAAACCGGTCCTGTCATTGTCGGGCCGCCGCCGTGGATAAATTGCGATAACGCCGGCATATGAATCGGCGGATTAATGATAAATACACCAATAATGAGGGCAATAAACACGCCGATTTTCATAAAGCTGCTCAAATAATCACGCGGTGCCAACAGCAGCCATACCGGAAGCGCCGCGGCAAAAAATGCATAAGCTGGAAGAATAATGGCCAATGTTTTCGGATCAAACGTAAGCCATTCGCCAATCACAGTATGCCGGATCCACGGCCCGGCAAAAACGCCCGCTACGATTAGGAGGAAACCGATCGTTGTCGTCAACTTCAAATTGCCGGTTTTTTTGTAAAACAAGCCAACGCCCATTGCAACCGGAATGGTGATCCCCACGGAAAAGGTGCCCCATGGGTTATTTTGCAGGGCATTTACGACAACCATGGAAAGACCGGCCATTGTAATTACAATAATAAACAGCATGGCAAGGCCTGTACAGAACCCGGCAACCGGCCCCATTTCCTCTTTCGCCACTTCGGAAAGTGATTTCCCTTTCCGGCGCATGGAGGCAAAGAGCACGACAGCATCGTGTACGGCACCGCCGATAACAGCGCCGATCAAAAGCCATAAGAGGCCCGGCAAATAGCCGAACTGCGCTGCCAAAATCGGTCCGACAAGCGGGCCTGCAGCCGCAATCGCCGCAAAATGGTGGCCGAACGTCACCCATTTATTGGTCGGCACATAATCTTTCCCGTCGTTAAACTCATGTGCCGGCGTCGGCGTATCATTATTCAGCTTTAAAACCTTTACGGCCATAAACGTGCCATATAAACGATAAGCAATCATTAAGATACAGATGGAGCCGATTACAATTGTAATCGCATTCATTTGGTGAAAGCCTCCTTTTTGTCATTCTCATCGCTTATATTTTATAAGTTTTGCACGCTGTAAAAGCTGTTTTCCGGCAAAATGTAAATATCATAGGATAAGAGGGCGAATTCAGAGGATGAAATGCATTTTAAATGCGGATAAACTGTTTTAACACATGCTTGTAAGTCCGGCTGACCGGAATATTCGCCCCGTCCCGCATGATTAGATTATAAGTGGAATGGAACCATGGCCGGATCTCGACAATGCCATCGAGATTGACGAGATAAGCGCGGTGGACGCGGGCAATCGACGTAGATGGCAGTTTCTTTTCTACATTTACCAGTGATTCTGTTATGGTATATTTTTTATCATCTGTCGCAATGACTGTCCGCCCGTCAACCGACTCCGCGTACAACAGTTTTTCAACCGGGATGATGACAATGCGCTCATCTGTTGTGACCGCCAGTTTGCCGGGATTTTTCGGAACAGCAGGACGGTCCCCTTCCAACATTTTTTTCACCTTTGCGACTGTCTGCGCCACCCTTTTTTCTTCAAACGGTTTTAAAATATAGTCTGCAGCATTGAGTTCAAACGCTTTTACGGCATATTCATCATAAGCAGTCGCAAATACAACGGCCGGATGCTGCGGATGGCGGCTGATTTCCTTCACGAGATCTATGCCGTGCTCGTTTGTCAGCATCATATCGACAAACACAATATCCGCCTCTGTTTCTTTCAGCTTCGCAAGCGCTTCTTTTACGGATCCGGCTTCGCCCGCCAATTCCACCTGCCCCGTTTTTTTCAGCAAGTAAATCAATTCATCTCGGGCCGGGGCTTCATCATCCACTACAAATGCCTTCAGCATATTCTCCCCCCCCATATTTCCTCTAATGGTATCGAAATGGCCACTTTGGTTCCGCCGGTTTTTCTGTTTTCAATCCGGAATACAGCACTATGCCCGTAGATTTCCTCAATTCTTTTCCGGATGTTCCACAAGGCTGTCCCAGTCCCCTCGGCCGAGTCGACAGCCACATTGCCAAGCGACTGCACCTGTTCTTTAGAAATGCCTTTTCCGTTGTCCTCCGTTTCCATGATGAATTTTCCGTTTTTCACACGTGCGCGGACAACAATAAACGGATTTTTCGTAAATTGTTGTGTGAAAGCATGGTGGACGGCGTTTTCCACCAAGGGCTGCAGTGTAAATGGCGGCACCATCGCTGTGTGTAAAAGCGGATCAATATCAAAATGAACATGATACCACCCCGGAAACCGTGCCTGTTCAATGGCCAAATAAGCTTTCACATGTTCCAGTTCTTTTTCAAGGGGGATCAGCATTTTTCCCGCCCCCTGCAGGTTGCTGCGGAAAAAGGCCGCGAGCTGCACGAGCAGTTCCCTTGCTTTATCCGCATCTGTCCGGACAAGGCATGTAATCGTGTTAATCGCATTAAAGAAAAAATGTGGGTGAACCTGGGCCTGGAGCGCTTTAATCTCGGCATCTTTCAAAAGTTTTCTTTGCAGTTCCGCCTCCGCCAGTTCAAGCTGGTTGGAAAACAACTTGCTCAAACCTTCCGCCAGCTCCTGTTCGACTGCGCTTAATTGTGATGCTGATGTAAAGTAAAGCTTTAACGTGCCCGCAACTTGTTCGCGGACAAACAGCGGCAGCACGATCGCCGCCTGGAGCGGGCAGCCTTCGTGGTTGCACTGGATTTCCTTAGCCGTTCTCGCGACCATGATTTTCCCGTGCAAAAGCACCCTTTCCGTCAGCTTTGTCGACATGCTCTCAAGCGGAATATGATGGTCCGATGCTACCCCTGCATGCGCCAGCACTTTTTCCCGGTCCGTAATAGCGACGGCATCAGCTGCTGTATGCTTCAAAATTATTTCTGCCGCTTCTTTGCATGATTGCATGTTCAGCCCTTTCCGGAAATGGGCTAGCGTTTCCTGTGCAATCTGCAGCGCTTTATGGGTCTGCACCGCTCTTGTCCGTTCTTCTTCCAGTAAAATCGTCTGGATAATCAAGATAAAAATAAACGTACCAAAGCCGTTAATCGAAATCATCGGTACCGCGATCAGGCGGACGAGCGCCACTGCTTCTTCAAAAGGTTTTGCTACTGCCAGGATGATGCCCATCTGTAGCATTTCCATTAAAACCCCAGCAGCGACCGCTTCAAGCGCAGCATACTTCCCGCGCACGTTAAAGCGTCTGCCAATAAAGCCCATGATAATGCCGGCAATCATCGTCGACAGGCTGCAGGCAATATCCGTATAGCCGCCGAGTGACAGGCGGTGGATGCTGGCAAGCAGACCTGCGCCGATCCCAACAACCGGCCCGCCCAAAAGGCCTGCAATCCCGACGCCCATGATTCGGGTATTGGCAATCGCACTTTCAACCGATAAATGCCCCTGCCCGAAAGCATGCGAGACTTTCCCATGCTCAATAACGATGCCGGTATAGTTACTAATGATGCCAAAAATTCCGAAAACAATAATCAGCACCAATTTTTCTTTCCATCCGTATTCCTGATGGATAATTTGCCGGAATGTCTTCAGCCGCGAGAGTAAAAAAGCAGCAATGACAAGAATCCCGGCCCGCTCAAGCATTACCGGCAAAAGTGTTGCCATAAAGGATCCCCCTTTGTTTTCCACCCGTCCGTATTGAAAACCCTTTCTTTTATTATAAAAGACTTCACCGGTTTTAGGAAAGCAAAAAAGCAGTGTTTCAAAAAGCCCAGCCAATAGAAAAACGGCGGGATACCGTTCGAACTGTATCCCGCCGTTTTTTTCTGCTATGGGGCGGATAAACCGCCTGTCTCTATGCCCGCTGTTTTTTAGGGGGCTGCTATGAAACTATTTGCCATCATTGTGTTTGCTTATAATCTTTTAAATACGATACCGGTTTATTGACCGGGACGGCTGCACCTTTATAATGCTTTTTGATGAAGTCAGAGACTTCTTTTGAATGATAAATGTTTACAATTTCTTTCAACGTTTTGTCATCCTTGTCCTTTGTCCGAGCTGCGATAATATTGATATACGCTTTGTTGCCCGCATCTTCACGGAAGATGGAGTCATTCGTCGGGTTTAAGCCGGCATTAATGGCCATATCGCAATTGATCACAGCGAGTGCCGAATCATCCAGGCCACGCGGTGTTTGGGCGGCATCCACGGCAGTAATTTTCAAATGTTTCGGGTTTGAAGCGACATTTTCAAGCCCGCCTTTTCCTGTGAAACCTTTTTTCGTCGTAATCAAGCCGGCTTTTTGCAGCAAAAGCAAAGCCCTGCCGAGGTTTGTCGGATCTTTCGGAATCACAACTTGGTCGCCGTCTTTCACTTCACTGACCTTTTTATATTTTTTCGAGTAGATCCCCATCGGCCAAATATTGGTTGTGCCGATCGCCGATAGCTTCAAATTGCGTTGTTTGATAAAATCATCGAAATAAACAACCGTCTGGAATGCGTTAATATCAATTTCCCCGTCGTTTAGTGCGAGGTTCGGCTGTACATAGTCGTCAAAGCGGACAATCTTAATATTGATATTTTTCTTTTTCGCGAGTTTCTGGATTAAATTCCATGTCGGAACTTCAGAAGTGGTTGTCCCGACTTTGATTGTCTTTGTGCTTGTACTGCTCGAATTGTTTTTGGCCCCGCATCCTGCCAAAACCAGGATCAGTCCCAATAATAGAATCGCAAATTTTTTCATCGCTGCTAAGTCCCCCTGAATTGAATTTTTATAAAAAAGGTGTAACCCTTTTTTCCAATATTATTTTCTCCGGATTTTTTTGGAGAGAAAGTTGCCCAATGTCTGGACAAGCTGGGTGAAAATGATCAGCGTGATCACGGTAACGATCATGACGCCTGTCTGAAACTGGTTGTACCCGTACGTAATCGCCAAATCCCCGATCCCGCCGGCACCGACCGCACCTGCCATCGCGGAAGCCCCAATCAGCCCGATGGTGGCAATCGTCAAATTGAGTACCATGGATGCCTTTGCTTCCGGAAGCAAAAACCGCCAAATAATCTGCCAGTTCGTCGCACCCATTGACTGCGCAAGTTCGATTGTACCTTTGTCAACTTCAAGCAGTGAACTTTCAATGAGCCTCCCGATGTAAAAAGCAGTGTACAACACGAGCGGCACAATCGCTGCCGTTGTTCCGATCGCTGTCCCGACAACCCAGCGTGTAAACGGAATGATCGCGACAACGAGAATAATAAACGGGATCGACCGGAAAATATTGATAATCACATTTAAAATATTAAAAATCCATTTGTTTTCCCAAATGCCGTTTTCCCGGGTAATAACGAGAATGACGCCGACCGGAATGCCGATGATGATGGAAATGAGTAATGATACAGCCACCATGTACAGCGTCTGGCCCATTGCCGTGAAAAATTGCGGCCAAAACCATGACCAATCAAATGCCATTTTTCTCCACCTCCCGAATGATCGCTTCGTGATCGTTGATGTACTGAATGGCCCGCTTCATTTCTTCCGGGTCGCCTTTCAATTCGACAAGCAGGTTGCCAAAAGGGATTCCCTGAAGTTCGGTGATCATGCCATGAAGCACATTCAGGTCGATTGAAAAATGTTTTGCCGTATTGGATAAGAGCGGCATATTGGTGGAAGCGCCTTTAAACAGAATCCGGTAAATACCATGCGGATTGTCTTTGCTGCTTTCATCGATCAGTTTTTGCACCGATGGCGGAATCGAATCATTCAGCACAGTTTTCACAAAGCTTCTCGCAATTTGCGTTTTCGGTTCTGTGAAAAGGTCGATTACAGGGCCCTGCTCCACAATTTTTCCGCCGTCCAGCACCGCCACTTTATCACAAATATCACGAATGACATTCATTTCGTGGGTAATCATCAGGATCGTAATGCCCAGCTCGTCCCGGACTTTCCGCAAAAGGTCCAACACGGCTTCGGTCGTATTCGGGTCAAGGGCAGACGTTGCCTCGTCACAAAGCAAGATGTCCGGATCTGTCGCAAGGGCTCTTGCAATACCGACCCTTTGTTTCTGGCCGCCTGACAACTGGTCAGGGTAGTGATGCATTCTCTCTTCCAGCCCGACAAAAGACAATAATTCTGCCACTTTTGCCTTTATTTCTTCCTTCGGGCGATGTTCCAGCACAAGCGGCATGGCCACATTTTGAAAAATCGTCTTTGACTGAAGCAGATTGAACTGCTGGAAAATCATGCCGATTTTTTTTCGCTCTTGACGTAGCTTGGCAGGCGGCAGGCGCACAAGGTCGACCCCGTTAACGAGCACTTTCCCGGAAGTCGGCCGCTCGAGCAGATTGACGCACCGAATCAGTGTGCTTTTCCCGGCACCACTGTAACCAACCACCCCGAAGATTTCCCCTTTTTCAACACGCAGGTTGATGCCTTTTAACGCTTCAACCTTTTTGTCCTTCCCTTTTCCGTATACCTTATGAATATCTTCTAATACCAGCATGTTGAAAACTCCTTCTGTTCCTTTTGGCAAAAAAAAACCTTCTTTCATTCGAAAGAGGTTTGCCGGTCAAGTGACTTATCTCTCAGAATGAACCATTCTGCAGGAATTAGCACCTTTCAAAAAAGATTTGAAGGTTGCTGGACGTCATCGGGCCTGTCCCTCAGTCTCTCTGGATAAGTTATTCATTTGTTATATTTAAATATTAGTGGACGGCTCGGGATTTGTCAATTCATTATTTTACATTTTTTTGTTTTTCAATCGTCAGACAACTTGAAACAATGCCCGGTTTCCGCGCCACTCCACCTGAATTTCATGCTCAAAAAAGCGGGAAAGCACTTGTTTCTCAATCATCTCGGAAGTCCGGCCCTGCCGGAAAACTTCCCCGTTCCTGATCAGCAATGTTTTTTGGAAAGCGGGAGAAATTTCTTCCGGATGGTGCGTGACATATACAAGCGTCGGTCCGTTCTTATCTTTCGCCAGCTCTTCCACACTTTCTAGCAAAATTTCCCGGGCAAACAAATCCAGCCCGTTGCAAGGCTCGTCCAAAATTAAGATGCGCGGTTCCGCCATTAACGCGCGCGCAATTAAAAGCTTCTGCCGCTCTCCTTGCGAACAATGTTCATAAGCACGGCTAAAAAGGGAAGCACAATGTAATTGTTCCATCAAGCGCAGGGCTTTTTCTTCGTCTTGTGCATCCACCGCTTCATACAGCCCGATGGATGCATATTTGCCGCTGATAACCACATCGCTTGCAAGCTGGGTGCGCGGTATTCTCTCCTGGATGGAGGAGCTGACCCAGCCGATTGATTTCCGCAGTTCCGGCAGGCTTGTTTTTCCGAACGTTTTTCCGAGCACCTTGATGCTCCCCTTTGTTGGCCAAATATACCCATTGATCATATTAAGCAAAGTGGTTTTGCCGGAACCGTTTAAGCCGAGGATAGCCCAGTGCTCCCCTTTTTTGACCGTCCAGTGAATGTCCGAGAGCAGTTTTTTGCCGTCGCGCACAAGGCTCACATCGGCAACTTCGATTACATTTTCCATCTGTGCCATCCCCTTACATTTCGTACAAGTTTTAAACACAGGGGTTCACCCTGCGCTCTTTATTTATTCATGCTGGCGAGAAAATCGCCGAGCAGGTCTTCCGCATCTTCTTCTTTTTCCGGCGCTCCCGTTTCGGGCGGTGCCGGTTCGACGGCGGCAGTTCTCCAGTCGAATGCATCAAGATCATCCGATCCAGGCGGCTCACCACCGGATCGAACCGGTTTCGCGTCCGCTTCTTCGCTGGTTTGCGGCAATTCGTCTTCCTGTAAAAAAAGCGTCTCATCCATAGATACAGGTTGTTTCGACAGGGCCGCAAAGAGCGAAGTCGCCCGGAGTGGATCCTGAATCAGTTCGTAAACAATGCTGCCGAGCATCGCTTCCGAATGTTCATGCTTCAGCCAGTCATGTTGCACTTTTGTCAGTTTGCGCGGCAGCGGGATTGTAATGGTTTCTTTGTCCTTTACGAGCGACTGGTTGATGCCCTGTAAGACATATCCGGCTATTTTGGCGGAGAAGTTCCGTTTCTCTTTTTCTTTTAACTTTGACAGTTCTTTTAAAATATGATCGGGCGTATCCTGGGGGATCCGGAACGCAATCGTCTGGCCCCGCTTCATCCCGCTTTGTTTTTCCATATTTTTTCACCTTATTTGGATTCGACCGGTTTCTTTCCTTTGTCTTCCGGTTTATTGTTTTTCCTCACATAATCCGAAATTAATTTGTAGTAAGCATTGGCCATCATCCAGATGCTCTCTTTTTCATCTTCAAAGAAATCAATATTGTAGCCGTCAAGGCTGTTGTTCAGCGTTTTTAAGTAATCTTTCAGGACAACAGAACCGCCGCCGACAAAATAGCAAATCTCTGTTTGTGAGTTTTTCTGCCACACGTTCCGGAGCAGGCGGTATTGTTTCTTTGCAAGGTCAAACAAGATACGGTCTGTAATGTCGTGCACGCTTGTCCGGCTGCCTTTTACCATAATATGGTTGCGGTCATGCTTTTTCGTGATAATATCGACCACATCACGGCGGCTGTCCAATTCGACCCCGTATTTGACGCGGATTTCTTCACGGATCTGTTCAAGCGCTTCTGATACGCCGAGATTAAATCCCTGCGCCCGGTCATCATCGACTGTCCTGTTTTTGATCACGGCGATATCCGTTGAGAGGCCGCCGATATCCTGGATTAAAATGCGTTTGTCAATCAATTCGCGGTTAATAATGTTTAAATCGTTATCCATGACAAGATTGATAAAAGCGGCAAAGCCTTCCGGATACACTTTGATTTCGTCAAATTTCAGATTGACTTTCAACCCCTGATATTTCGGTGTGACAAGAAATTCCACCTGGTGGACGGATCCAAGCAGCTGCGAGCGGTAGCCCGCATCTTTTCCCTCTTTTACTTCGCGGAGCGGCAGGCCTGTCCCAAGCGTGTAATTGGCATCAATGACATTCTGGTTGCGGGTAAAAACTTTGGCGTTTTCCTCCCTTACTGCGTCAAGCGCAAGGCTTGTAAAAAGCAGGACGAGGGTCTGATCCTCTTCCGACTTGCTGCTTCCCGGGTCAAGTTCGGTTGCATTATCGCTTTTGGTTGCGAGATCCCCGACACGGTAAATCACGTTATTTTCCTTTAAAGCAGGGGAGTGGACTTTTACATGGATGCCTTCAAGCGGATCTTTGCTGTCCAGTTCCTCAATGCCAATTACCGGCCGGTCTTCAATATCCCGTGCAATGACGTTCGGGATATTGAGTTCATACTCCATTTTTCCAAAAATGCCTTTTAAAGAATCGTTGCCTACATCGACTGCGGCAATCCGGGTCTTCCCCATTCACTTTTCCTCCCTGTATCGCTTTCTTTGGCTTACTCTAAGAATATCTGAGTCTATAAAAATAATCAATACTCTGAACTTTTTTAACGAAAATGTAAACTTGTTTGCGGCTTGTAAACTTTTGAAAAGTGTTGTTATAAAGCCATGCTTACATGTTTGCAAACATGTTTGCGTTTTTGTTTACAAATGTTTGCGTTTGTGTAAACATGCAAACAGCTTTGAAAACATGTAAACAAATACGCAAACACAGCCAATATCCCTCATCCATAAAAAATTCACGGGTTTTTTTAAGATTCCAATTGACAGCACGACAATAAAGACTACAATGTTTCATAGTATTGAAGAATGAACATCCGCCAGACCCGGCAATATAACCGGTTTAAAAGGCTGGGGTATCAGATAAAGGGGGAAAAGTGTTGACAGCACAACAGCAATATTACAAAGACCAGACCCTGTTTCAAATTTCTTGGCCGCTCTTTATTGAGCTTTCTTTGCATATGGGAATCGGGATCATCGCAACCCTTATGCTCGGCCACTACGCCGATGATGCGGCTGCCGGGGTGGGCGTGGCCAACCAGCTGTTGAATATGTTTATACTCATTTTTAATGTCACATCCGTCGGCGCGATTATCCTGATCGGGCAAAATCTTGGCGCAGGGAAAATGAAAGAGGCGCGCCAGGTCGCCCATTCCGCTTTCGGTCTCAATTGTTGGTTCGGCCTTGCCGTCGGGCTTTTTGTTTTTCTGTTCGGGCAACTGCTTCTCGGGTTTTTCGACATTCACGGCAAGGTTTATCAATACGCGCTGACATTTGTCAAAATTTGCGGGGCTTCCCTTTTTCTCGAGTCCATCTCCCTCGCTTTAAGCGCAGTACTGAGGAGCCACGGTTTTACAAAAGAATCGATGCTTGTCACCGTTTTAATGGATTTAATTAGCATCTTTGGGAACATTTTGGCCATTACGGGGATTTTCGGGCTCCCGGTTACCGGCGTCATCGGGGTATCGTGGGCCATTGTTGTTGCACGCGTTTTTGCGGTATCGGCGCTTCTTTTCCTTGTCTACCGCAGGCTTGCAATGAAAATGGGCATTCGCGATATCATCACCATAAAGAAAGAAGATATCCGTGCATTGCTTGAAATCGGCATTCCCTCAGCCGGCGAAAATTTTTCCTACCAGTTTTCCCAACTGGTGATTACCGGGTTTATTGCCTTACTCGGGGAAGCATCCCTGGCTGCACGCGTTTATTTAAATAATATTTCGATGATCTGTTATTTGTTCACCCTCGCCATTGCATCCGGCACCCAGCTGCTTATCGCCCGGTATGTCGGTGCAAAAACGTATGAACGTGCTCTGAAACGCGGGATGAAAACTTTAAAGATTGCCATGATGGCTTCTTTCTTTACTTCACTGGTGATTGCGCTCATCGGCTCACCTGTTTTGCACATATTTACGAAAAGCGAAGACATTCTCGCCGTCAGCATCCCGATTCTTTGGGCCATTGTTTTTACAGAACCAGGGAGAGCGATGAATATCGTGCTGATGAGTTCGCTGAAATCAGCAGGCGATGTCCGCTTCCCGGTCATGATTGGCATTTTTTCCATGTGGGTATTTGCAGCCAGCTTAAGCTATGTCCTTGGAGTGCATTTCGGGCTTGGGCTGCTCGGTATTTGGATTGCCCAGGGCATTGATGAATGGTTCCGAGGCATCTTTGCCACTCGGCGCTGGCTTTCAAAGCCTTGGGAAAGACTGTCGCTTCTCAGAGCCTGACCATTTTTATGGCAGGCTTTTTTCTGTGGAAACGCCAGAGGGTGCAATGTTTTCTCACCTATAAGGGCACAAGCAAGCAGCCATGATTGTACGATGAAAAAGGCCCATACCCGGAACCCAAAAGGATTGTTAGCGGAAAAAGAAACCTGTATCATGGAAGTAGTTGAAACTACAGCCAAAAGGTGGAAAAGCCATGAATATCCTTGTTACATTAAATGAAAATTACCTTCCTCCCCTAAAAGTGTTAATAAACTCTCTTGTCCAAAACAATCCTGAAGAAGCGTTTTCGATCTACCTGCTGCATTCCACCATTTCTGAAGAAAAGCTTTCCGAGTTACATCACTATGTTGAAGAGAAAGGACACCATTTTTTCCCGATCCGGATTCCGCCGGATCTGTTTAAAGATGCGCCTGTCCTCAGGCATTACACTTCAGAAATGTACTACCGGCTTACTGCCCACTTGTTTTTGCCGGCGCATCTTGACAGAATTCTTTACCTCGATCCTGACATTGTCTGTATCAACCCTGCCGCCGCATTTTATTATACAGATTTTGAAGGGCATTTTTTTATTGCATGCGAACATGAACACTCGGCAAAAAAGGCCCGCCTGATCAATAAAATGCGCCTGCGGACACCGAATGCAAAAGGATATTTTAACACCGGCGTTCTTCTCATGAATTTGGAACTGATCCGGCAGCATGTTAAAGTGGAGGAGATCTTTCAATTCATTGAAGAAAATAAACTGAAACTGCTCCTACCCGATCAGGACGTATTCAATGCCTTGTTCTGGAACAAAATAAAACCTGCCGAAAGCTACCGGTATAACTATGATGCCCGGTTTTTTGAACGTGCCGCGCTAATCAAAAAACAAGATTTAGAGTCGATCAAAAAACACACCGTATTTATCCATTATTGCGGAAAAGACAAACCGTGGCACCCGAATTATAAATACGCGCTCGGCACTTTTTACCAAAAATATTGCGAATAAATACAAGCTTTTGGGCTGGGTTTGGTAAAATATAGACATACTAAAAATGAGGAGTGAAGATGATGAAAGAATCGTTAATGAAAAGATTTACTACATACGTGAAAGTGGACACCCAGTCTAACGAAGACAGTGAAACCTGTCCTTCTACTGACGGGCAATGGACACTCCTCCGCATGCTTCGCGATGAGCTGGAATCAATCGGCATGGAAGAAGTCCATCTGGATGAAAACGGCTATCTTTTTGCCACTTTGCCAAGCAATACCGATAAAGAAGTCCCGGTAATTGGATTTTTGGCACATGTCGACACGGCGACAGATTTTACAGGGAAAAACGTCAATCCGCAGATTGTCGAAAACTATGACGGGAAAGCCATCGTTTTGAACAAAGAACAAGGGGTTGTCCTGTCTCCGGATGAATACCCGAACTTAAAAAATTATATCGGCCAAACTTTGATTACAACGGACGGCACGACCCTGCTCGGCGCCGATGACAAAGCCGGCGTGGCGGAGATTGTGACGGCCATGGACTATTTGCTTAAGCACCCTGAAATCAAACACGGCAAAATCAGAGTCGCTTTTACCCCGGATGAAGAGATCGGCAGAGGGCCGCATAAATTTGATGTGAAAGCGTTCGGTGCCGATTTTGCCTATACGATGGATGGCGGCCCGCTCGGTGAACTCGAATACGAAACGTTTAACGCCGCTTCCGCCAAAATTACGGTACGCGGCAATAATATCCACCCGGGGAGTGCAAAGGGGAAAATGGTCCATTCGGCAAAAATTGCGATGGAACTGCACAGCCTCCTGCCCGAGGATGAGGTACCGGAACGGACGGAAGGTTATGAAGGATTTTATCATCTCCTGTCCATCCACGGAGATGTCGAGCAAACAAAACTGTATTACATTATCCGCGACCACGACCGCGAAAAATTTGAGGCAAAAAAGACAAACCTCCAGTCGATTGTCAACCGCTTAAAAGAAAAATACGGTGAAGAAAATATTACGCTGGAGTTGGCCGACCAATATTACAACATGAAAGAAAAAATTGAACCGGTGAAAGAAATTGTCGATATTGCGCATGATGCCATGAAGAGCCTTGGCATTGAACCGGTTATCTCTCCTGTCCGCGGCGGCACGGACGGATCACAGCTGTCTTACATGGGGCTACCGACACCAAACATTTTTGCCGGCGGGGAAAACATGCACGGCAAATACGAATACGTTTCAGTGGAAACAATGGAAAAAGCCGTCCAGGTCATTGTCGAAATTGCAAAACGTTTTGAAGCAAGAACGTAAACAAAACAGCGGCCGATATTTCGACTGCTAGGGCTTTTAAAAAAGCCAAAAACGAATAAAACCGTTGGAATAGGTGAATTTCCAACGGTTTTTTTGTATTTAGGGCTTGCTGAATAAGCGAAATTCCTAGATTTGGAAAGGATGCTGACAGCTTTGGCGATCATTTAAATGCAAGGGGTTTACAACAAATCCAGGGAAATGCCTGCACGCGAAAGCCGATTCAACGTCCGGAGAAGATCAAATCACCCCTTTTCGCAAATGGATTCTTCTATATTTTGAGACAGAGGTTGCAGATAAATTGGGCACAAACTCAGCGTCGGATTCGTTCAGCAAGCCCTATTTATATTTTTCCACCAAAACCAAACAGGCATTTGCAGAGATTTTAAAATCATTTCAGAGAGGGCTAGTTTGAACACCCCGCTGCACCAGAATAAAAAGGCAGGCCTCTTTCATGCCGTTGGACAAGATAAAAAGGTGTCCTTTCGCCAGCTACTGCCGGCTTTAGGACACCGCATTTTGATTATGATTCCGTTATCGGTTTTACCTGCTGGGCTGTATTTTCCGGAAGGCTGTCGCGCGGGATGGTTTTCCGGATAAAGAAAGCAAGAATAAAGGCAATCACAGCCAGGTAGGTGGCAACCATAAAGGCATCATTGATCCCCATCACCGTTCCCTGCCTTGCAGCAAGCGCCGCATGAATTTTATCCGCAGGGGAAATTTGACTGGAGACCATAATATCCTTCGTATGCGCAATCCCTTTATTCGTCATGACCGAGACAAAAAAGGCCGTCCCGACAGCGCCTGCTACCATCCTGAAGGTGTTCACCATCGCAGTGCCGTATTTATTCATCGCAAGCGGCAGGTCATTCAACCCGGCCGTAAAGATTGGCATCATCAAAATAGAAATCCCGAAACTACGGATCGTATAAATAGTGACGACATAAGTAAAAGAGGTATCCAATTTCAGACGGGTCAATGCAACAGTAGTCACAATGGTAATGGCAAGCCCGATTAAAGCAAGCCATTTTGCACCATAGCGGTCAAACAGCCGACCTGTAATCGGCGACATAATTCCCATGATGACCCCGCCCGGCAAAAGCATCAGCCCGGACATAAGCGGCGAGAAACCGCGCACGTTTTGCATATAAATCGGCATTAAAATCATACCCGAAAACAATGCCATCGTCACAATAATATTAATCACCATCGTTAACGTAAACACCGGATAACGAAAAATGCGGAATTCCAAAATAGGATGGTCTATGACCCACTGGCGCCAGACAAACAAGCCGAAAGCAATCACCCCGACTGCCAGCGTCGTCATTACTTCCACACTGTCCCAGCCTTTCGTGCCGCCGGTTGAAAATCCGTATAAAATACCGCCGAAACCGAGCGAAGACAAAATAACACCGATTTTATCAAGTTTCGGCCGGCTCGTTTCCGTCACATTTTTTACAAAAACAAAAGCGAAGATCAAGTCAATGATTGCGATCGGCAAAATAATGAAAAACAGTGTCCGCCACGAGTGGTTTTCCACAATCCACCCGGAAAGCGTCGGCCCGATTGCCGGTGCAAAGTTCATGGCGACACCGAAAATCCCCATTACAAAACCGCGCCGGTCAGGTGGAAATAGCACGAAAATGACGTTTGTCACCAGCGGAAAAATAATCCCCGCTCCGGCCGCCTGGACCACCCGGCCAATGAGCAGCACAGAAAACCCTGGTGCGACTGCACAAATCAGCGTCCCCACCGCAAACAGCCCAATGGAAAACAAAAACAGCTGTCTTGTTGTAAATCGGCTCATAAGGTACGCCGTGACCGGAATGACAATCCCGTTTGTGAGCATGTAAATCGTAGAAAGCCAGTTTGCCGTAGAAGCGGAAATATGTAAATGATTCATAATTTGCGGGAGGGCAACATTAATCAGCGTCTGGTTTAAAAACGCCACCAGTGCGCCAGCCATCATCACCGCAAAAAAAGGGACAATCCTGATAGAACTATTTTTTGTATTCATTGTTTCCATTCCAATCCCCCATTCATGATGTTAGTGTAAACGTTGTATACCGGAACTATGCCGGAAATGCAGATGGTTTTCTTTTGGCAGAAGTTTTGAAGAAAACTCCCGCCACTCAAGCGGGAGAAAGAAAGCGTTTCGATTATTTAGAGAGGGTAAACTTTCGGTACTCTAACTATTTTATTCATTTTAAGCCTGAAGTCAAGAGAAAAGTTTACTTAATTAGGGCAAAGTGCGATTGCGGAAAAAGCGCTGCCCATCAAAATTTTACCGGGTAGAATTACCGTTACATTCGGTAATCAATCTTTTTTGCAATCAAAGACAAGCAAAAGCGGGGGAGCATTTTAACAGGGCTGGTTTCGCGATTAACAGATGTAATATCAATGATGGAAATCAAAATGCGATCACAGTATGTTAAGATTTTAAAGGAGCGTGGAAAGTTGAAGGCCTTCCTTCACATAGAGCCCGGCTATGTTAGGGCTTGCTGAACGAATCCGATTCTGAGTTTGTACTCGATTTGTCAGCAAGATTTGTCTTAAAATATAGAAGAATTCCTCTCCGAAAATGCGTGATTCTGTCTTCTCTATACATTGAATCAGCTTTCAAATGCAAACTTAAATTTTTGCCAAAGCTAGGAATTTTTCTTATTCAGCAAGCCCTAAATAACCAGAACCAGACCCGATAAAGCATCTGGAAAGAGGGGCGCGGTGGTGACAATACTTGGCGCACCCGCGGTCCCAAAGCTGGCAAATGCAAAATAAGAATTGACAAACCCGGTTGGAACTGCCATAATAGCAAGGACAAAAGATGAATGAATGCCTTTAAAACAGTCCCGTGAGGCTGGCAAGGTTCCGGATAAATGTGCACTTCCATGCACCTTGCTTTCATTCGGGCAAGGTGCTTTTTTTTGCCAAAAGGGCACTTCCTGGAAAACCCCTGCCTCGCATTTTACCAATCCATTGAGGGGGAGAAATATGGAACAGCATGAAATTCAAGTTAACCAAAAACTACCTTTTCTCAAAAGCCTGCCGCTAAGTTTTCAGCATTTGTTTGCCATGTTCGGTTCAACCGTTCTCGTTCCTGTCCTGTTTAAAATTGATCCTGCGACCATTTTATTCATGAACGGGATCGGGACGCTACTTTATATCCTGATCACAAAAGGAAAAATCCCGGCCTATCTCGGGTCCAGCTTTGCTTTTATCTCGCCGGTATTTGCCGTTCTTGCAAAACATGCGGGCCTTACCGGATACAGTTACGCATTGGGCGGATTCCTTGCAGTCGGCATTATTCTTGTCATCATTGCACTTATCGTTAAAATTGCCGGCACGGGCTGGATTGAGGTTGTCTTTCCGCCTGCTGCAATGGGCGCGATCGTGGCCGTGATCGGGCTCCAGCTTGTCCCGACTGCGGCACAGATGGCAGGCCTTGTCCAGACGGATGCTTCCGTAAAACACTGGAGCCCGGACCCTGATACCATCACGGTTTCCTTATTAACACTTGCAATTACAGTGGTCTGCTGGGTTACCCTGCGCGGCTTTCTTAAAATCATTCCGATCTTAATCGGGATCATTTGCGGCTACCTGATTTCCCTGGCATTCGGGATTGTCGACCTCAAACCCGTCCAGGAAGCAGCCTGGATCTCATTGCCGACGTACTATCCGATCAAACTGAACTGGTCCGATATCATGATGATCGTGCCGGCAGCGCTCGTCATCATTCCGGAACATATCGGCCACTTAATCGTCACAGGCAATATTGTCAAAAAAGATTTAACCAAGGACCCTGGGCTTGACCGGTCTTTGCTCGGAAACGGCATTTCCACGATTCTGTCCAGTTTTGTCGGTGCCACACCAAATACGACGTACGGTGAAAATATCGGTGTGCTCGCGATTACGCGTGTCTACTCCACATGGGTGATCGGCGGCGCTGCGGTTCTCGCCATTATCCTTTCCTTCTGCGGAAAATTGGCGGCGCTCATATCATCGATTCCGCAGCCGGTTATGGGCGGCATCTCTCTCCTCTTGTTCGGTGTCATTGCGGCAAGCGGACTCAGGATGCTGGTCGAACAAAAAGTGGATTACGGAAAATCGCAAAATTTGATTCTCACCTGCCTTGTTCTCGCTGTTGGCTTAAGCGGCGCAACGATCAATATCGGCACCGCCTCATTAAGCGGGATGGGGCTTGCAACAGTCGTTGCCATTATCGTAAGCCTGTTCTTTAAACTGCTGAACGTGCTCCATTTGGAAAACGAATAAATAAGGGGCGCCCCAAAAGCCGGAAACTGGCGGATGGGACGCCCCTTCTGTAATATTGGACGGGGTGCGCGAGAGCCCGCATACCATTTGCCCGGCCCGCTTTTCCGATAGCTTATAGCAGCCACAAACACCACTCCAAAATATGAAAAAACCTTTGTTTAAAAGAAAAAGCCCGGTTTCCCATACGGATACCGGGCTTATTTTTGATTATCGAATCAAGTTTGTTTTAGCCAAATCAATTAATTCATTGGCACGGCCGTTTAATACGGCTTTCAGCATCCACAGCGTAAAGCCGTGTGCTTGTTCATACGTAATTTTAGGCGGCAAGGACAATTCCTGGCGGTTTACGGCAACGTCAATAACGGCCGGTCCGTCATGTTCGAATGATTCACGGAGTGCCCCTTCCAGATCAGCTGGGTCTTCCACACGGATCCCTTTCATGCCCATCGCTTCAGCAATCGCTGCATAGTTCGGGCTGTCAAGGCCTGTTCCAGTTTCCGGATAGCCGGCTGCTTTCATTTCCAGTTCAACAAAGCTTAATGCCGTGTTGTTAAAGACAACGACTTTAACTGGCAGCTTATGCTGGCGGAGCGTTAACATGTCACCCATCAGCATCGACAGGCCGCCGTCCCCGCTGAGCGAAACAACTTGCTTGCCAGGTTGTGCAACAGCCGCGCCGATCGCTTGTGGAAGCGCATTAGCCATCGTACCGTGGTTAAATGAACCGAGCAGGCGGCGTTTGCCGTTCATTTGCACATAACGTGCTGCCCACAATGTTGGTGTACCCACATCGCAAGTGAAGATAGCATCTTCATCTGCCAGATCACTGACCAGTTTTGTCAAATATTGCGGGTGGATCGGTTTGCGTCCCGGTTTGCCAACAGCCAATTCATCGAGATCTTTTCTTACTTTTTGATAAGCTTTGACATGTTTTTCAAGATGCTTGCTGTTGTCTTTTTCCTGAATCATTGGCAGCAAAGCTTCAACTGTATCTTTTACATCTCCGACAACGCCGAGTGTCAGCGGTGTCCGGCGTCCCAAATGTTCGGAACGGATGTCGACCTGCAACACTTTTGCGTTTTTCGGATAGAATTGGCGGTACGGGAAGTCTGTGCCGAGCATCAGCAGCGTATCGCATTCCATCATGGCGTCATAGCCGGAAGAATATCCGATCAAGCCTGTCAACCCTGCAAAGTAAGGATTATCGTATTCCAAAAACTCCTTACCGCGCAGTGCAACGACCATTGGCGATTTCAGTTTGTTGCACAGTTCCATAATTTCGTCATGGGCACCCTGGCAACCCGCACCGCAAAGCAGCGTTACTTTTTTCCCGTCGTTTAAGTAAGAAGCAAGCTGTGTTAAATCTTCTTCTGACGGTTTCACGACCGGTTTGGCAAAATGGACCGGTACTTGCGGCACTGCTACGTTGTCATCCAGGCCTGCAACATCACCAGGCAAAACAAGAACGGAAACGCCTTGGTTTGCGACCGCCTGTTGCATCGCCATATTTACCATTAAAGGCATTTGTTCCGGGCGTTGTACTGTTTCAATAAAATGCGCACAGTCTTTGAAAATCAATTCAGGCCGTGTTTGTTGGAAATACTCGCTTCCGATTTCACTGCTCGGAATATGGGCGGCAATCGCCAATACCGGCACACGCGAACGGTTGCAGTCATACAGCCCATTGATAAGGTGCAAGTTTCCAGGGCCGCTGCTGCCTGCGCAAACCGCAATGCTGTTATTTAAGGTAGCCTCTGCGCCGGCTGCAAAAGCGGCCACTTCTTCATGGCGCACGCCGACCCATTCAATCCGCCCGGAACGCCGGATGGAGTCGAGCACTGCATTTAAAGAGTCCCCGACGATCCCATAAATTCTTTTTACACCTGCATTTAATAATGAATCAATCAGCAAATCCGCTATCGTTTTTGCCATTTGTCAATCCCCTTCTTTTCCATTTATTTTTCGTTAGTATCCCCTAAATGCCGGCTTTCAATCTCCTAATTCCTTTATCCGCATTGCGGCAAACCTAGCCAATGATCCCTTCTTTCTCCGCTGTTCTTGCACCCTTCGGCATTTGGCATACAAACTGTTATAGTAAAAAATGAATCTGTACTATATTTGTTCATAAAAAGTTCACATTTATATATTAAACCTATATATGCGGTGAAAACAAGGTTTTTGCATGAAAAAATTTATAAAATGCTTGTTTTGCACAAAACTGTATTAGTCCATATGCAAAAGATATTAATACACATTTTTAAAGCGGTTGCATTTTTTCGCGTCCGCAAAACAGACAAACCCTTTTTCATGCAATTTGCGTTATGATGGTATTGATGGATGATGAAAGGAATGAAGAATATGAAACGTTATACAATTGACCAGCTGGCACAAATGATTGACCATACCAATTTAAAACCGTTTGCGGATCAAGCGGCAATGGAATCACTTTGCAGGGAGGCGCAGCAGTTCCATTTTAAAATGGTGGCAATTAACTCCGTCCAAACTGCCCTTTGCAAACACTTGCTGGAGGGTACAGATATCCATGTCGGCGCAGCCATTTCTTTTCCGCTCGGGCAGACCACGCTTGAAACCAAAGTGTTCGAAACACAAGATGCGATCGAAGACGGGGCAGACGAAATTGACTATGTCGTGAATCTGTCCGAAGTAAAAAATAAGAACTACCGTTATATCGAAAAAGAGATGGAAACCATTACGGACATTTGCAGGGAAGAAGGTGTCATTTCAAAAGTGATCTTTGAAAACTGCTATTTGGAAAAAGATGAAATCGAAGCGCTGGCCCGGATTGCCAGAAAGGTGAAGCCCGATTTTATTAAGACTTCTACCGGGTTCGGAACAGGCGGAGCCACAATAGAAGATGTCCGGTTTATGAAAGAAATTGTCGGGGACGATGTAAAAGTGAAAGCTGCAGGCGGTATACGCGACGCTGAAACGTTCCTGGCAATGATTGAAGCAGGCGCCGAACGGATCGGCACAAGTTCAGGCGTACAAATCATGGCCAGTCTCCAGACAAAAGAAACAGATGGCGTGATGACGATCGAATAATGGTAAATCTAGAGCCTTAGTTATAGATTCATTTCGCATATCTTTTTTAAAGCCATCCTTTAAAAAAGATATGCTCCTTTTAGTTCATTAGAGATTTATTTCTAAACTATCCGTATATTTAAAAAGGAGACAATTTAAATATATGAATGATAATAGCAACGGAAGCAGCCTTTCGTTCGTAGATATAATTAAGACAACTAAACCATCTAAGATTCTCTTTTTTTCAGCATCTGTTCTTTCCCTTTTGGGATGTGTGATCAGTCTTACTGTCCCTCTGCTTATTGAAAGATTAATTGATCAGTTAAAATCAAATATAGACATCAAACTGATCGTTTGGATTATTGCCTTTTCATTATTAGAGAGTGTGGCATCTTCAATTTCACAATTTTTACTTTCCGTATCTGCAGAAAAAGTAATATTTAATCTACGGGAAGCACTGTGGAATAAAACATTACAATTGCCCATGAAATACTACCAGAAAAATAAATCTGAAGAGCTTGTGAGTAGATTAACAAATGATACAACTACTGTAGCGTCGATTGTAACGGATGAGATGGTTGATCTAATATCCTCATTTTTTACGCTCTGTGTTTCTATCGTCATTTTGTTGTTTTTAGATATTCCAATGACGCTTGCTCTCATTATTGTTGTCCCGCTATCCCTTTTTATTATTATTCCATTTGGTAAACGTTTTGGGGAGATTGCCTACAAATCACAAGACAGAATATCTGAACTTACAATGTTCTCTTCACAAATATTGAGGAATATTAAAATAGTAAAGTCATTTGGAGCCGAAACAAAAGAGTTGCAAAGTGGGAAAGATAAATTTTATTCACTTTACAAACTGGGAGTTAAAAGTTCGATTCTTAATGCTGTTATTGGTCCATTTCTGGGTACATTTGGTTTCTTATTACTCATTTCAGTTGTCGGATTAGGGGCCTTGCGGGTCAGCAACGGGGATATTTCAATTGGAAAATTAGTAGCATTTATTATTTACTTATTCCAAGTGATTGCCCCATTTATAAATATCAATATGTTTTTTACATCTTATCAGGAAGCAAAAGGCTCTCTAAAAAGGATTTTTGAAATCCTAAATGAGGATGTTGAACCTGATCACTTCTTAACAAATTCCGTTAAGAATAAAAATTCATTTAACACCTTAATATTGTCTCATATTACATTCTCTTATCATGAGGAGCAAGTTTTAAAAGATATCTCTTTTCATGTCAATAAAGGAGAGATCGTTGCATTAATCGGAGAAAGTGGGGCTGGAAAATCAACAATCTTTAATCTTATTGAACGCTTTTATGAACCGCAATCAGGAGAAATGTACTTAGATCATGTTTCTTTTAGAGAAGTGGAGCCGGGATTATGGAGACAGTCCTTTAGTTATGTACCACAGGATTCACAACTTTTTGACGGCACGGTAAAAGATAATATCACTTATGGTTTATCATCAGTAACGGAAGAAGAAATTGTTCATGCAGCAAAACTTGCCAATGCACATGATTTTATATTAGCACTTCCTGATGGATATGGAAGCGAGATAGGGGAGTACGGGAATCGTCTATCAAGCGGGCAAAAACAAAGAATTGCAATTGCCAGGGCTTTTCTAAGAAAACCTGATTTTATACTAATGGATGAATCAACCGCCAATTTAGATTCAGAATCTGAATATTTATTACAAGATTCTTTGAAACATTTATCTGAACATGTGGGCGTCATTTTAATTGCCCATCGTTTATCAACCATCATGAATACAGACCGGATTTTGGTATTGGAAAATGGTAAAATTACTGGAGATGGCAAGCATGAGACTCTATACCAAACCAACGCTTATTATAGAAATTTGATTCAACATCAAGGACTGAATAAGAATCAATCCTGAATTTCGAAAGAAAAATAGAAGTTTAAAATGAAAAAGTTCCCAAACCTGCCTTATTCCCAAAAATGTTAGGATCTGCTTCTCTCCTAAGCCAAATATAATCCTCAGCTGCCTCTGTGTAGGCAGCTGGAGCTAAATGGTGAGCTAAAATGATTTTTTAACCAATTTTATATAAAGCATACTTGTTTCCTCATTTTCCAACTATAATACCACGTTTATGGACAAATTGTTGCCCTTATCATAGTAGTGTTCGTTTGGTTCCGCAGTCCGTTTTCGTCATATTCATACTGGGCAATAGTTGTCCCGCTGATTGTCGTGACTTTTCCTCATTCTGGTAATTAGCAAGATTGCTATGTGCTGCTTTTTATGCTGCAATATTTCATTTCCGGTTGGTGCTGGGAATGATTTTTTTATCGGTAAATCGGCATTCGCAACCCGTTAATTTCGCCGGAAACAGTTGCGGCTTCTTTCATACCCGACCAGGCCGGGCACAAAAGAAGCCACTTCCGTTCGTGTAAAGTTTTATGCGTTTCCTTTTTCCACTGCTTCCGGGACGGTTTGCAACCCATTTTCGCTCCGGGTTTTGCGGATCAGGCCGACAAGCAAATAGACAACCGGGGTCATGATGATCGAAGCTGCAAATTTAAAAATATACTGGGTGAGAATCAGCGTTCCAATCATCCCAGGCGGCACCGTTCCGTAAAAAGCAATCACGATAAAAATAGACGTATCGATCAACTGGCTGAACATCGTGGAAGCATTGTTGCGCAGCCACAGTTTTTTTCTGCCGTGCCTTGTTTTCAGCTTATGAAATACAAAAACATCGAGATTTTGGCTGACCCAATACGAAATCAGGCTGGCCAACACGACGCGGAAACTGCCGCTTAAAATCGTTTTAAAGGCATCTTGGTGCTGAAAAGAAGGGGCAGCCGGGAGATGGATGGCGGCCACGATAAAAACCAGGGCAAGGATTTGGGTGAGAAAACCTGCCTGGACCGTTGCCCGGCCCGCCTTTTTCCCGTAAACTTCCACTGTAACATCAACAAGGGGATACGTAAAAATGTAAATGATGGCGGCAGCGGGCAGCACAATCGCATCGCCAATATGAAACAGCTTCACAGAAATGATATTCGATAAAATCAGCAGCCCGACAAACATGCCATTTAAGTATGCATTCATCTGTATCCCCCTCACCGGTTATCCACTTTTTCAGGATACAGATCGTGATGCATCAGGCGAAAATGGGCCATGTCTTCATATTTGGTGCCCGGCTTCCCGTAATTGCACCACGGATCGATGGAAATACCCCCGCGCGGCGTAAATTTTCCCCACACTTCAATGTAGCGGAGATCAAGCAGCTTGATGAGATCGTCCATGATGATATTGACGCAGTCTTCATGAAAATCGCCATGGTTGCGGAAACTGAAAAGATACAGTTTCAGAGATTTGCTTTCGACAATTTTTTTGTCCGGTATATAAGAAATATACATGGTTGCAAAATCCGGTTGTCCGGTAAGCGGGCACAGACTTGTAAATTCCGGACAATTGAATTTTACAAAATAGTCACGGTCCGCATGCAGATTGTCAACCGCCTCCAATACCCCGGGATCGTAATCCGCCGGGTATCTTGTTTTTTGGTTGCCGAGCAACGTTAAGTCCTGCAATCCTTCTTCTTGTTTTCTTCCAGCCATAAAAAAACCTCCTGTCAAAAATGTTCCCCTCATTTTTTCCAAGAGAGGCGCAGACCCGTGCCAGAATAAGATGAAAAAAGCCACATCCCGTATGGACATGGCTTTTTGATCCATTTATCCATAGTTTTTTATAGAGGGTTTGCTATGAACCTCATGCTTATGCAACTGTTCAATACCTCTCCCGGTCGGGTAGGTGTTCCTTACCATTTTAGAAAATGGTGCGGCGCCTGTAAACCCTTTGAACGAGAGAATCTTTCATTCATTCGAAATAAAAGCGATCAGTCTTCACTTTTTACAGGTTCCGCTTTCGCAAATAATTTTCCCGGCCAGAAAGCATAGCGGCCGAGCACGGTGGTAATCGCCGGCACGAGCAGCGGGCGGACGACAAAGGTATCCAGCAGAACGCCAATCGCGGTTACAATGCCGAACTGGACCAATATTTGGATCGGGAGCACCGTTAAAACCGCAAACGTTCCGGCTAAAATCAGCCCGGCTGAGGTAATGACGGCACCTGTTTCTGTGACGCCAAGGGCAATCGCGCGCCTGTGCGGCAAATGCTGTTTGTTTTTCCAAATGCCCGAGATCATGAAAATATTGTAGTCTTCCCCAAGAGCGACAAGAAATACAAATGCATAGAGCGGAATAAGGTCCTGGATGGCAGAAATGCCCAACCCATAATGGATCAGCAGCCAGCCTGCGCCCAATGCCGCCACATAGGAAAGCAGAACTGTCACAATCAAGTAAACCATGGCAACGAGTGACCGCAAATACAGCAGCAACAAAATGGCAATGATGAAAATGACAGACGGGACAATGACCTTCATATCCCTTTCAGTCACCTTTGCCGTATCATAAAGGGAAGAGGTAACGCCGCCGATCCAGATTTGGTTTTTGGACAGGCCGGCCTTTTGCAATTGCTTTTGTATCACCGGGTTGGATTGAATTGCTTTTTCACTGTACGGGTTATCTTTTAATCTTACATTGTAAGATTCATATTGTTTATTTTTTTTCCCGTATTGCGGCCCGGTTACGGTGTCAACAAACGGCAGTTTTTCAAGCGCTGCCTTTACATTCGCGCCTTTTCCTTCCGTATTTGCGATTACCTGGACAGGCGCCAGCTCGCCCGGCGAAAAATGGTCTGCGATGATTTCATAGCCTTCACGCGATGGCATATCTTTCGGGAACGACTCAATCAAGTTCTGCGTATACGCGATTTTAGGTGCGAAGGAAGCGAGCCCGCCGAGAATGATGACGCTCAGCACAATGATCAGCCACGGCTTTCTTGTGACCGCTTCTCCCACTTTCCGGCTCCATTTCCCATGCGCAGCATGACGGCGGATCTTTTTCCCTTTTTTCGCTTCCAGGGCGCGGGCCATTTGTTCTGTTCTCGGGATAAACGGAAAGAAAGAAGCCCGGCCTAAAATGGAAAGCAGCGCCGGCAGCAGTGTCAATGCAGCAATGCCCATGATAAAAATGGCAAGGCTGAACGGAACGGCAAACCGCTGATACGTCCCGTAGTGCGCAAAAAGCAATGTGAACAGGCTGAGCACGACCGTAATCGCACTGACCATGATCGCGCCGCCTGAATGCCGGATGGCCGTGTGCAGCGCTTTTATCTTATCTTCTTCTTCCAGCAAACATTCACGGTATTTCGAAACAAGAAATAAACAGTAATCCGTGCCGGCCCCGAATAAGAGGACAGTCATGATCGAAGTGGCCTGGGAATCCACTGTAATGATGCCTTCTTTTGCAAGAAAACCCAATATCGGCCCGATTGCCCCATAAGCAAATACGACACCGATAAGCGGAACAAGCGCCAAAATCGGCGACCGGTACAATACAATCAAGAGCACTAGCACAAGCAGCACGGTAGAAATCAACAGGGTGATATCCGCTTTGCTAAATAGGGACACCGCATCCGTGGATATGCCCGCAGGCCCTGTGAAGCGGACATGCAGGCCGGTATCCGCCAGTTTCTTATTCAAAACGGCTTTCGATTCGAGGGATGTCACTCTCTTTTTCAATTCTTTCAAGTTATCAGCGAGTTCATCCGTTCCTGCACTTTTTTCCATAAATACCGGCGTAACCATCGTAGTGCCGTCTTTTGAAGCCTGCCCGCCTAGTGCCTGCGGCGGCATTTTTTCGTACGGTGGGATAAAACTTTGTGCGGGAAGCGGGTTTTTCTTTAAATCCCCGTACAATTTAGCAATCGTTCCGTAATCCTGCTGCGTGAGTCCGCCTTCACGGTACCAGGCGATAAGAAGCGGCGTGCCCGCATTCGGGAACTGTTTTTCAGCCACCTTTTCAGCCCGGACGGACATGGCTGAATCCGGCAGATTTGCTGCGCTGTTATCCGTGACTTTATTCACATTCGGAAAAACAGCAGACAAAACGGACACGACCAGGATCCATGCGGCAAGCGTTACCCATCTCCCTCTCCTTCCTGCACATGCTCCCGTGAACTTTACCAGTAAATTTTTCATTGGTTCCCCACCTTTTTTACAGACTTATCACTATATTATTATAGATAAACCGGCCAAACAACCAAATCGGGGCGCAAAGGAGAGCCGGGGGCTGGATTTAAACCATTTTTGGAAAAACAAAAGGAAAACCTGCTTGTAAAAAGATGTTTTCGCGAAACGAAAGCGGGAATAGTACCTTTGTTCTCTTCGCCTTTTGTCATGCTTAAAATCATAATTGATTGAAAATTTTTTCATGTTCACTTATACTAAACGCATCAACTATTACTTCTTTTGGAAGGGGCAGTTTTCTTGGAACGGAATCATACAATCATGCAGTTTTTTGAATGGAATACGCCAGCAGACGGCAGCCATTGGAACCGGCTGAAAGAAATGGCGCCTGAATTAAAGAAAAGCGGGATTGATGCCGTCTGGCTTCCGCCGGTGACAAAAGGACAGTCAGACATGGACAATGGTTACGGGGTGTACGACCATTACGACCTCGGGGAGTTTGACCAGAAAGGCACCGTCAGGACAAAGTACGGGACAAAACAGCAATTACATGAAGCGATCAACGCCTGCCACGAGCACGATATCCAGGTCTATATCGATGTCGTCATGAACCATAAAGCGGGCGCGGATGAAACCGAATCTTTCCAAGTGGTGGAGGTCGACCCGATGGACCGCAACAAAGAAATTTCCGAACCGTTTGAAATAGAAGGCTGGACAAAGTTCAATTTTACAAACCGGAAAGGCAAGTATTCTGATTTTACGTGGAATCATACCCATTTCAGTGGCGTCGATTACGACAACCGGACAGGGCGGAACGGCATTTTCCGTATTGTCGGGGAAAATAAGCATTGGAGTGAGCATGTCGACAACGAATTTGGAAACTTCGATTATTTGATGTACGCGGACATTGATTACAACCATCCGGATGTAAAAAAAGAAATGATCGAATGGGGAAAATGGCTGGCCGATACGACCGGTTGCGACGGCTACCGGCTCGATGCCATTAAGCATATCAACCATGACTTTATCCGCGACTTTGCCGCTGCCTTAATGGAACACCGCGGAGACCATTTTTATTTTGTCGGCGAGTTCTGGAATCCGCAGCTGGAAGCGTGCCAAAAATACCTCGACCATGTACAGTTTAAAATCGATTTGTTCGATGTTGCACTCCATTATAAATTGCATGAAGCATCTAAAAAAGGGCGCGCGTTTGACCTCACGACGATTTTTCATGATACACTCGTTCAAACGCACCCGCTGAATGCTGTTACGTTTGTCGATAACCATGATTCACAGCCGAACGAATCGCTGGAATCATGGGTGGACGACTGGTTTAAGCAGAGCGCCTATGCCTTGATTCTGCTGCGGAAAGACGGTTATCCGTGCGTCTTTTACGGGGATATGTACGGCATCGGCGGCGACAATCCGATTCCCGGAAAAAAAGACGCCCTTTCCCCGCTTTTATCTGTCCGGCGGGAAAAAGCGTATGGCGAGCAAGATGATTATTTCGACCATCCGAACACAATCGGCTGGGTGCGCCGCGGCGTTCCGGAGATCCCGCATTCCGGCTGTGCCGTCGTTATCTCAAACGGCGAGAACGGCGAAAAAAGAATGCTTGTCGGAAAAGAGCGCGCTGGCGAGGTTTGGGTGGACGCTACCGGCAACCGGCAGGAAAAAGTTACAATTGGCGAAGACGGCTATGCAGGATTTCCGGTTAACGGCGGCAGCGTTTCTGTCTGGGTACAGGAAACGGATGAAAACTAAGGAGGGGCACTGTTCCATCTTCCGGAACGGTGCTTATTTCATTCTTTCAGCTTATAGCTGTTTTTGCCGCGTTTTTTAATTTCGTACATCGTTTCATCCGCTTTTGCAATCAAGGTTTCTTCATCGCTGCAATGGTCCGGATACAAACTGATCCCGATGCTGCCTGTTGCTTCTATTGAGTGGGGGCCGATTTGGAACGGGCGGCTGAACGCTTCCACCATCCGGTTTTGCAACGCGGTCAAAACTTGGCGCCTGTTGTGATTCATTGAACCAAAAAGAATCTGTGGTAAACTGTTCATACAGAAACCTTTAGAAGGGATACGCCATGGCACAATTCGTATACAAGCAAATTATCGATGATTTGAAACAAAAAATTTTTGCCGGACAGTTCCCCGATATGAAACTGCCGGATGAACGAAGCCTGAGTGAAGCCTATCAGGTCAGCCGCAGTTCCATTAAGCGGGCGCTCTCGAAAATGGCCAACGACGGCATTATTTTTAAAAAACGCGGTTCCGGAACATTCATCAATCCTTTGTATATAAAAAACGCGTCCATTTTTAATTACGAAGGCACAAACCTCGGTGTCACCGACAATTTTCACATGTATGGCCAAAAGCCGGCCACAAAAGTGCTCTGTTTTGAGGTCATTCCGCCGACAGAAGAATTGCAGCGGAATTTGTTTTTGAACCCCCATGATTTTGTTTATAAAATACGCCGGCTCCGCTTGTTTGATGAGGATCCGTTTATGATCGAGACCGGTTATATTCCGATAAAAATCGTCCAAAATTTAACGCCCGAAATCATTGAAGGCTCCATTTTCAACTATCTGGAAGATGTCCACAATATGGCCGTAACGAAATCTTTTTTATCTATTTTTGCAGAACCGTCCAACGCGAAGGACCGTGAACTTTTGCGTTTAAAAGAACATGAACCGGTCGGTATTATGGAAGGCATCTTTTTTCTCGACAACGGCACGCCGTTTGAGTTTTCCCATATGCGGCTCCACTATCAATATTTAAAGTTCAATACATTTGTATCGGTGTCAGAGTAGGCTGAATGCATTTCAGCTTTTTTAGACATGATATGTTCATAATTTCACGAATTTGGACCGTATTAATTTGTAAAAAGATTGATTTTTTAGGTGTAAGCGGTATGATGAACGTAGATGATAAATGAAAGGAAGCGGTTGAAATGGAAATGGCAGCTTCGCAAGTCGCTTATTCCTCCCCTGCTTATCTGAAAAATTTAGATGTATACTGGCGTGCAGCCAACTATATTTCGGTTGGCCAGCTTTATTTAAAAGACAATCCGTTATTAAAAGAACCCGTAAAGCCTTCTGATCTGAAAGCAAAACCGATCGGGCACTGGGGGACGATTTCAGGGCAGAACTTTATTTACGCCCATCTGAACCGAGTGATCAACAAATACGATTTAAATATGTTTTATATTGAAGGGCCGGGGCACGGCGGCCAGGTGATGGTATCCAATTCTTATCTTGACGGCAGTTATACTGAAATTTATCCGAATGTAACACAGGACATAGAAGGGATGAAGAGACTGTTTAAACAGTTTTCATTCCCGGGCGGCATTGCTTCCCACGCGGCACCGGAAACGCCGGGATCGATCCATGAAGGCGGCGAACTGGGCTATTCCCTTTCACACGGCACCGGCGCCATTTTGGACCAGCCCGATTTAATGGCCGCTGTTGTCGTCGGCGACGGGGAAGCGGAAACCGGGCCGCTTGCCACTTCCTGGTTGTCCAACCGGTTCATCAACCCGGTAACGGACGGCGCCGTTCTGCCAATTTTGCTTTTAAACGGTTTTAAAATCAGCAATCCGACCATGCTCTCCCGTATGTCTGATGAACAACTGGCGCTTTATTTTGAAGGGATCGGCTGGCGGCCGTATTTCGTTGAAGGAGAAGACCCGGAAGAAATGCACCGCGATATGGCGTATGTAATGGACCAAATGATCGAACAGATCCAAGCCATCCAGTCACATGCCCGGAAAACCGGTGACACCACCCGCCCCGCTTGGCCAATGCTTGTTTTCCGTGCGCCAAAAGGGTGGACCGGCCCTAAGGAATGGGACGAGAAGCCGGTTGAACATTCATTCCGCGCCCACCAGATTCCGGTGCCGGTCGACCAGGACCATATGGAACATCTCGATGTTTTAATCAACTGGATGAAAAGTTACAGGCCGGAAGAATTATTCAATGAAAACGGGCGGCTGAGACCGGAAATTGCCAAGATCGCCCCGAAAGGCAGCAAACGAATGGCGATGAATCCTGCCACCAATGCCGGCTTCCATATCAAAGACCTTGATCTGCCGGATTTCCGCGATTATGCGCTGGACAACAAGGAACATGGAAAACAGATGGCGCAGGATATGACCGTTTTAGGGACATATTTAAAAGACGTGATTTTAAAAAATGAAGCCAAACGCAACTTCCGGATTTTCGGCCCGGATGAAACGATGTCGAACCGCCTGGCGCCAGTATTTGAGGCCACAAAGCGGCAATGGGTGGGAAAAATCAAAGAACCGAATGATGAATTTTTGGCACCGGACGGCCGTGTCATTGACTCGCAACTGTCTGAGCACCAGGCGGAAGGATTTTTGGAAGGCTATGTTTTAACCGGCCGCCACGGTTTCTTTGCAAGTTACGAAGCGTTCCTGCGTGTCGTCGATTCGATGATCACCCAGCATTTCAAATGGCTGCGGAAAGCAGCAGAACAAAAGTGGCGTGCGGATATCCCGTCATTGAATGTGGTCGCCACTTCCACTGTATTCCAACAAGATCATAACGGCTATACCCATCAGGATCCGGGTATTCTTGGCCACCTGGCTGATAAAAAACCGGAATTTATCCGGGAATATTTGCCGGCCGATGCCAATACGCTGCTCGCTGTATTTGACAAAATCCTGAACGACCGTGGGAAAATCAATCTGATTGTTTCGTCCAAACACCCACGCCCGCAATGGTTTACCGTTGAAGAAGCGGAAGAGCTGGCAGACCGCGGACTGAAAATCATTGACTGGGCAAGCACGGACGAAGGCGGCAATCCGGATATTGTCATTGCCGCATGCGGGACAGAACCGTTGCTTGAAAGCCTCGCTGCTGTTTCGATTTTGCACGAAAAACTGCCGAAATTGAAGATTCGCATGATCAATGTGCTCGATATTTTGAAATTAAGAAGCCCGGCATTGGATCCGCGCGGCCTTTCGGATGAAGCGTTCGACGCCTATTTTACAAAGGACAAACCGGTTGTTTTTGCCTTCCACGGTTACGAAGGCCTGATCAAAGACTTGTTTTTTGACCGTGCAAACCACAATCTGCATGTGCACGGCTACCGTGAAAACGGGGATATCACAACGCCGTTTGACATGCGCGTGATGAACCAGATGGATCGGTTTGACCTTGTAAAAGAAGTGGTGTCAAGCCTGCCTGATACAGCCCGGCACGCAGCCCTCATCAGCGAAATGGACAGCATGCTGCAAAAACATCATGCGTACATCCGCGAAGAAGGCACAGATCTGCCGGAAATCGAAAACTGGCAGTGGCAAGCGATAAAATAACAGCAAGAAAAACCGGGCGGACGTATCGAAACCGCTGAAAAAACCAATGAAATATAAAACGGCGGGACACCATCATGAATCGTGTCCCACCGTTTTTTCATTCTATAGAGAAAACGGGTTTTTTCTTTTCCAAATCCAACATTTCTATTTCAATAAATAGAATTTTATTTTAAAATAGAAAGACAAGAAATGGCGAAAACGATCATGACCATCAATTCAATCTTACATCATGCGGGTGATAAAATGGAGCTAAGACAGGCATTGCATCATTTTTTCCTTGAAAAAACATGGCAATTGACGGAAGACTGGTACGCATCTCTCGACAAAAACAGCGTGCAGGGGGTTTATGCGTCCACCGACCCCGAAGTGGTTGCAAGACTGAAAGAGCAGAACCACGAGTTCCACGTCCAGTTTTGTGAAGTGTTTTTAAAAGATGAAGATACCTTTTTACACCATTTTGAAAAGTGGGTAATGAGCGTTGCACAAGATGAAGAGCATCTTGCCACACCGAACCACTTCATTTTGCGCGAGTTCTTCCACACGCAGGAACAGTATCTCGACCTGTTCGATTCATTTGTTGCAGCTCACGAAGGAGAGTATACATATGAGGAATTGAATTTTTGGCGCAGGGCGATCATCCGTACATTCGAACATGTCATGATCTGGTTTATGAAAGAAAACCACCACTATTCCTTAAAGCGGCTGGAGTCCCAGCAAGAAACGATTAAAGAGCTAAGTTCCCCTGTCATTATGGTCGGCAAAAATACCGCGCTGCTGCCGCTTGTCGGGGAAATTGATTCCAACCGTGCGAAAATCATTCTGGAAAAAACCCTTGAACAATGCGCAGAAAAAAGCGTTCTCCTTCTGTACATTGATTTATCCGGCGTGGTCGTCATCGATACGATGGTCGCCCAGCAAATTTTCCGGCTGATTGAGACGCTGCGGTTAATCGGGGTAAAATGCATTCTTTCGGGCATCCGTCCGGAAGTGGCGCAAACTGCCATTCAATTGGGCATTGATTTTAATGACATAACGATCCACTCAAAACTGGAACTCATGCCGGAATGATGAAAAATCTATCAATCTACTGCAAAAAGGATGCAACAGAGCGTTGCATCCTTTTTGCTGTTTCCCCAACCGCCCGCTTATGATTATTTTCATAGGAACAGGGTAAAAAAACGATGAGCCAAGGCGCCATGAAAAATTTTCTTCTTGCTATTTTAAGTTCGTGCTGATACGATAGAAGAGCATGATTTGGAAAGCATATATAGAGCATCAGGAGTCTTTCCAAGCAGATAATTTTGGCCAGTGGAGTAAAGGCATCGGTGTGCCGGGCCAAATGCCGAATCGGCAACTTTTGGTTGCCTTATTGATTGAGTGGGAAACTCAAATTTTATAAGTTGGTTACTTTACAACCGGTGCTTGTGCACATCAACTTGTGAAACGATCAATAAGAGTGGTAAAAGTAATTATTTGCTATATAGACTCTGATCCTATAAGAATATAAAGCTTTCTTTCATATTGTCCACGGACTTTTATGGCAGGCGTATATCCGTTTTTTGCAGATATGCATGCTTTTTTAGGATGATGATTTCAAGCAAGTGTTGTGCGCACGTATGCGGATTGCACTTGCTTTTTATTATGCAAAAATTCTTTTTGAAGGAGACAGACGAATGGGAAAAGCATTGATTATCGGGGCCGGCGGCGTAGCATCGGTCGCTGCGCATAAATGTGTCCAAAACAGCGAAGTCTTTGAAGAAATCTGTATCGCAAGCCGCACGAAATCAAAATGCGATGCGTTAAAAGCAAAGCTTGACGGCGGCAAAACGAAAGTGACGACTGCACAGGTCGATGCCAATCATGTCGATGAACTGGTTGCTTTAATTGAAAAAGTGAAACCGGATGTCGTCATGAACCTGGCGCTGCCTTATCAGGATTTAACCATCATGGAAGCCTGTCTTCAAACCAAAACAAACTATCTCGACACCGCGAACTATGAGCCGGAAGACACGGCCAAATTTGAATACAAATGGCAATGGGCGTACCGCGAACGTTTTGAAGAAGCCGGCATTACCGCCCTTCTCGGCAGCGGCTTTGACCCGGGCGTAACAGGCGTATTTTCCGCTTATGCCCTAAAACACCATTTTGACGAAATCAATTATATTGATATTTTGGACTGCAATGCCGGCGACCATGGCTATCCGTTCGCAACAAACTTCAACCCGGAAATCAACATCCGCGAAGTTTCCGCCAATGGCAGCTACTGGGAAAACGGCAAATGGGTCGAAACAAAGCCGATGGAGATCAAACGCGTATATGACTTTCCTGAAATCGGCGAACGCGATATGTACTTATTGCACCATGAAGAGCTGGAGTCGCTTGCCGTAAACATCCCTGGCATTAAAAGGATCCGTTTCTTCATGACGTTTGGCGAAAGTTACCTGACCCATTTGAAATGCCTGGAAAACGTCGGCATGACTTCGATTGAGCCGATTGAATTTGAAGGCAAGCAAATCGTGCCACTGCAGTTTTTGAAAGCTGTGCTGCCGGATCCGGCTTCCCTCGGCCCGCGCACAAAAGGGAAAACGAATATCGGCTGCATTTTCCGCGGCAAAAAAGACGGCAAGGACAAAACCTATTACCTTTACAATGTGTGCGATCATGAAGCCTGCTATAAAGAAGTCGGCGCGCAGGCGGTATCGTACACAACTGGCGTGCCGGCAATGATCGGCGCGATGATGCTGATCCAGGGCAAATGGGATAGAAAAGGCGTTTATAATGTGGAAGAATTTGATCCCGATCCGTTCATGGAAGCCCTGAACAAATGGGGCCTGCCGTGGAAAGAAAGCTTTAATCCGGAGCTTGTCGACTGATGAGATTTGAAGAACTGCCGACGCCTTGCTATGTGATTGATGAACAAAAGCTCGAAGACAATTTGAAAGTTTTAAACGGCGTGATGAAACGGACCGGATGTAAAATTGTTTTGGCACAAAAAGCTTTTTCGATGTTTGCTTTGTACCCGCTCATCGGCAAATACTTGAGCGGGACAACCGCAAGCGGCTTGTATGAAGCACGCCTCGGGCATGAGGAAATGGGGAAAGAAAACCATATTTTTTCCGCCGCTTACCGTGAAGGTGAAATCGATGAGATAGTCTCGATTTGCGACCATATTATTTTTAATTCATTTTCACAGCTTGAGAAATTCAAAGGCCGTGTCCTTGCAGGCGGAAAAAAGGTGGGCCTGCGCATCAATCCGGAATGCTCCACACAGACCGGGCATGCGATTTATGACCCTTGTGCGCCGGGTTCGCGCTTCGGTGTGACGCAGGCACAGTTCCGCCCTGCGCTTTTGGACGGCGTCACCGGCCTCCATTTCCACACGCTCTGCCAGCAAAATGCGGACGATCTGGCGACAACGTTGGATGCCGTCGAAGAAAAGTTCGGGGAATGGCTGCCGCAAATGGAATGGATCAATTTCGGCGGCGGCCACCATATTACGAGGGAAGACTATGACATGCCGCTCCTCGAAAAATGCATCAAGCGGATGCAGGAAAAATACGGTTTGGAAATCTACCTTGAGCCGGGCGAAGCTGTTGCTTTAAATGCCGGCTATCTTGTCACAACAGTGCTTGACACGGTGAAAAACGGCATGGACATCGCGATCCTCGATACGTCTGCGTCGTGCCATATGCCGGATGTGCTGGAAATGCCGTACCGCCCGCCGCTCATCGGGGCCGGGGAGCCGGGCGAAAAACCGTATACGTACCGGCTTGGCGGCCAGACATGCCTCGCCGGCGATACGATCGGCGATTATTCCTTCGATAAGCCGCTTAAAGAAGGCGACCGCCTTGTATTTGACGATATGGCCATCTACACCATGGTGAAAAACACCACCTTTAATGGCATGCCGCTTCCGGCCATCGCGATCCAATATAAAAATGGCGATTGCACAATTGTCCGTGAGTTCGGTTATCACGACTTTAAAATGAGACTCGGGTGAATGCCCGCCGTTCCAAATGCAAGGGGCTTTTCCAAATGCCGGATTGGCAGCGGAATTGCCCCTTTTTTTGCTGTCCTGGTTGCATGCTTCCTGCTTCCCTTTTTACTCCGTCATTGTTATAATAATATTTGGAAGCTTCCAATAACCTCAGGTTTTCCGGCATGCCCATACGTAAACGCGGACAGCTAACTTCTTTAGTATTTTACTATTTGAAGCCATTAGGTGTTCTTTTTGTGTTGCCTGAATTTCAATAAATGGAGGGATGGCAATGAAAAAGCGGGCAATTGTATATTGCGAAAACCAATTTGGCACAACAGATGGCAAAACAGCAAACGGACTCAT
This sequence comes from Weizmannia agrestimuris, assembly GCF_943193165.1. NCBI lineage: Bacteria > Bacillati > Bacillota > Bacilli > Caryophanales > Bacillaceae > Heyndrickxia > Weizmannia agrestimuris. The sequence continues at coordinate 5,210 of NZ_CALPDC010000020.1, read as the reverse complement.
CCGTGAACCCGGGAATTACACCATTACGGCTGTCATTGACAGCAGCAAACACGGGCAGGATGCCGGCATGCTCCTCGACAACAAATGGAGCGGCATTCCGGTTTGCAAAGACCTGGAAGACGCACTCATCCACTCCGGCCCGAAAACGGATGACTTCATTTTCGGCATCGCGCCGGCGAACGCCTTTTTAAAACCGGAAGAAAGAAAAGTCATTCTGCAGGCAATGGAAGCCGGATTGAACATCATCAACCCGCTCCAGGAATTTTTAACAGAAGATGAAGAAATGGCGGCCCACGCACAGGCTTGCGGTGTCACGATCCGCGATATCCGCAAACCGCGGCCGAAAAAAGAATGGACTTTGTTTACCGGAGAAATTTTGAAAATGAACACCCCTGTCGTTGCCGTGCTCGGAACAGACGGGGCCTGCGGAAAACGGACAACTGCCAAATGCATTGAAAAGGCATTCATGGAAAAAGGCTACCGCCCGGCATTTATCGCAACCGGGCAGACAGGCTTGATCCAGGGCGCCAAGTACGGGTTTGCGATGGATGCTTTCCCACTCCAATATTTAATCGGTGAACTGGAGCGCGAAATTTTGCGGGCCAATAAAGAAGAACATCCGGATATGATCATCGTGGAAGGCCAGGGCGCGCTCAGCCATCCGGCATATGCAAGCTCAACCGGCATTTTAAAAGGGGCAAGGCCGCAAGCAGTCATTTTACAACACGCCCCGAAACGAAAATATTTATCCGATTTTCCATTTGCCGAAGTGCCGAAAGTGGAAGATGAAATCAGCCTGATTGAACATTTCGGAAAGACAAAAGTCATCGGCATTACGCTCAACCACGATGGGATGTCAGAGCGCGAACTGGAAGAAACCATCCGCCGCTATGAAGAAACTTACCATCTTCCGGTTACGGATGTGTTAAAAACCGGCACAGACAAAATTATAAACGCCTTGCTCGATTTCTTCCCTTCCCTGAAAAAGGCAGTGGTTTCCTGATGGCCGTTCTTCCACGGGTGGAAATCAATCTGGAGAAGATCCGGCACAATGCCAAAACGTTAAAACAATTATTTGGGAGGAAAGGAATCAGCATTACAGGCGTTGTGAAAGGCGTTACAGCCGATTTAAACATTGCCGGCGCCCTGGTGGAGGCAGGCATCACAAGCCTCGCAGACTCGAAGATTGCAAATATCGAAAAAATGAGAAAAGCGGGGATCAAAGCAGATTTGATTTTGCTTCGTTCCCCCGGGATCAGCGAAGTAGAAAAAACGGTCCGGTATGCGGATATCAGCATGAACACGGAGCTGGATACGATCCGTGCATTATCCGCTGAAGCGGTGCGGCAACAGAAAACCCATAAAATCATCCTGATGGTGGAAATGGGAGATTTGAGGGAAGGCATATTATTAAAAGATGCCCCTGCGATGATCAGAGAAATATTCACCTGCCCCGGGATTGAACTGGCCGGAATCGGGACGAACTTTGCCTGCTTTGGAGGCGTGCTCCCGACCGAACAGAAGATGCAGACGTTTTCCCGGTTTGTCCAAGCTATGCAGGAGCTGTTTTCCCTCAAACTTCCTTATGTTTCCGGCGGCAACTCCGCCAATTACAACTGGGCCGTGAAAACAAAAGATGCCGAGGCCGTAAACAATGTACGGCTCGGCGAGTCCATTTTGCTGGGCCGCGAAACATCAGGCGGGCATATCATTCCGTCATTATATCAGGATGCCTTTTGCTTTGTTGCCGAAGTCATCGAATCAAAAATCAAACCTTCCGTGCCATATGGGACAATTGGCAAAAATGCATTTGGGGAACAAGTCACCTTTATCGACAGGGGCAACAGACGGCGGACCATTATCAGTGCGGGCCGGCATGATGTGCTTGTTTCAGGCCTTACCCCTGTCCGGCCGTTCCATATCATTGGCTCAAGCAGCGACCATATCATTTTGGATACAAAGGATGCGGTTCTCGTGCCGGGCGATGAAGTAAGGTTTTATATGAACTACGGCGCGATGCTGAGAGCCATGACGTCCCCGTATGTTTATAAAACGTATGTCCATGGCGCGGCCACAACCGAGCCTTACAAACAACAGTTTCTGCTTTCGCGCGGAACAAGGCAAAACCGTCCCCCAGAAACCGAAAAAAACCCTGCAAATTAAAGAAAGACAGGCTGCGAGCACAGCCTGCCTTTTTTTACTTCGTTATAATAATATCTTCCGCGCGGATATCACTGCCAAAGTATGGCGCCAGATTGTTGTTGTAATCATTTTTGAAAAAGCCATTGTTGTTTAACTTCGTAATTTCTTTGTTCATCCAATTAAGGAGCGATTTGTTGCCTTTTTTCACAGCAGGGGCAATATATTGGTTCGGCCCGAGCGTTTTAATGCCGACCGTATAATCCGGATGGTTTTTCACCCAAGCATACAGATAGGAATTGTCGTCCGCCAGTGCAACGGCCCGCCCGTTTTTAAGCGCATTGAACTGTTCTGTTTTGGAATCGTACTTTTGCAATTTCACATCTTTTTGCTTGCTTGTAAAATAGTTTTCCGCAGTAGTGCCCTTGTTGACGATCAAAGACTTGCCCTTTAATTGGCTGACATTTGTGATCGGGTTTTTCTTCGGTGAAACGACACCGATGGAAACTTTCATGTATGGCTTGGCAAAATCAACAACTTGCTTCCGTTCCGGTGTGACTGTGAAATTTGCCAGAACAAGATCCACTTTATTCGATTTCAATGCATCCACACGGCTGTTGGCGTTCACTTGCACGAATTTCACTTTTACCCCAAGATCTTTGGCAACCTGTTTGGCGAGCGCAACATCATATCCTTGCCGTCCCCCGTTTTTATCGACCCATCCGTACGGCGGAAGATCTCCAAATACGGCAATTTTGATCGTGCCATTTTTCTTAATTGCTGAAACACTGGACGGATTGCTGCTTGAAGAATTGCCGGAACTTTTGCCGCAGCCTGCAAGCGCCAGCGACAAAATCAATAAAAATGCTGAAACCAAACCAAACAAACGATGCTTTTTCATAGTCTAACCCTCCAAAATATTTTTCTTTTAAAAATCCATGCTTTCCAAAAAGCTTTTCGCCCGCTCTGTCTGCGGTTTAGTGAAAAATTGGCGCCCCGGGGTTTCTTCGAGAATCTTCCCGTCTTCCAAAAACAAGATTTTATCCCCGATTTGCCGGGCAAAATTCATTTCATGCGTGACGACAATCATTGTCATCTTTTCTCTTGCCAACCGCAGGATGATCTCGAGCACGCCGCGCACCATTTCCGGGTCAAGCGAGGCGGTCACTTCATCAAACAGCATCAGCTTCGGGTTCAGCTCAAGCGCGCGGACAATCGCCACCCGCTGTTTCTGCCCGCCGGAAAGCTGGCGCGGGTAGGCATTGGCATACTGCTCCATGCCGACTTCCTTTAACAGGCTCATGGCCTGGCGCGCTGCTTCGTCTCTTTTCCGTTTCTGGACTTTCACTGCACCGAGCAGGATGTTCTCCAACACCGTCATATTCGGAAATAAATCATAGCTCTGGAAAACCATTCCGATCTGCTGCCTGAGCCTGCGCCAGTTTTTCGGCGACGGCCGTACGGTTTCCCCATTAAACATAATGGTGCCACCCTGGAAGGCTTCGAGACCGTTTAAGCAGCGGATCAATGTACTTTTTCCCGATCCGGACGGCCCGAGGAGAACAACGACACTGCCTTCCTCCACTTCGAAAGAGATATCCTCCAGCACCCGTTTTTCGCCGTACGACTTTTTTAAATGTTCGACTTTCAGTAAAGGTTCAGCCATTAGCCCCTGCCTTGCCCCTCCTTTCTAATCGCCTTGCCAGCCGGGAAAGCGGATAGCATAAAATGAAATACAGGATAAAGATAAAACCGTATACCCAAAACGCGCCGTCCTGATAACGGTGGCTGTTCGCTTCGATAATTTGCTGGCCGACATTGATGACATCCACGACGCTGATCAATAGCAAAAGGGAAGTCGTCTTAATTATTCTGGTCATCAGGTTAATGGTCGCCGGAATCATTAAGTGGACCGATTGCGGCACAAGCACGTACCGGTAAAGCTGAACCGTGCTTAAACCGACCGCTTTTCCAGATTCCACCTGATGCATCGGAACAGAAATCAGCGCGCCACGGACGATATCGCTCATTTCGGCAGCCATCCACAGGCTGAAAACAATGGTCCCGACCGTATCCGCCTTATAGTTGATGTTAAAACTTTGCGGCAGAATATAGTAAAACAAAAATAACAGGACAATCGTCGGCACAATGCGAAAGAACTCCAGATACAGCCTAAGCAAAAGGCGGAGCAACGGATTGTGCAATGTCCTTAAAACCCCCAGCACGATGCCGAGGATACCGCCGAAAAAGATGGACAGAAAAGCAATTTTTGCCGATACATATAATCCGCCCAATAAACGTAAAAAATTGGCTCCTTCAAAAAAGATACTAATTCCCGAATGTCCCATAACGCACCTTCTTCTCCAGCCATGTCAGCAAGATGGACAATGGAATTAAAATGATGGCATAAGCCACAACGAGCATAAACAGATACTCATTCGTGTTGTAATACATCCCGATCAAGTCAAGTGCCGTGTTGGTTAGTTCCGGAATCGCCAGCACGGTAAAGATGGATGTTTCCTTGATTAAAAAAATAACATTTGCGGCGAATGCCGGGACACTGAGCATCAATCCCTGCGGAAAGATGACGTAGCGTGCCAGCTGGAACCGGCTCAGACCGATCGCAAGCCCGGACTCAATCTGCGTTTTAGAAACGCCTGCAAGCCCTCCGGAAAACCCTTCTGCCATATAACTGCCGCCAAGAAAAATAATCCCGATAATCCCGCAAGTCTCGGCGGAAAATTTGATCCCGACTTGCGGAAGCCCGTAAAAAAGAAAAAATAACTGGATCAATAAAGGCGTATTGCGGGACAGTTCCACATAGGCCGTTACAAGTTCCCGTAAAACCGGCACCTTAAAATACTGGATAAAACTGCATATCAAGCCAAGAACACCTGCCCCGATAATGCCGAAAAAGGAAAGCCGCAAAGTGAGCCAGAATCCTTTTTCAAACATGGGCAGGCTGTTTTGCACAACGGTCCAGTCCATCTCACCCCTCCTCGTATAATAAGTTTAAATCCAAAGTGGATGTCAATTTCCAGTTCATTCTGCTGCTCATTGACAAGTGAATA
>NZ_CALPDC010000019.1:0-51550 GCF_943193165.1 Weizmannia agrestimuris | reverse complement strand
TTGAAAAAATGCTTCTGAATTTTAAGGAACTCGAAAAAATAATTTGCTTCTTTTTCACGATTTCTTTTTTCTTTTCTAGTAACCAAAATAAAAACCCCCTCAAAACAGCCAAGTTTAATTAGGGCTTGCTGAACGAATCAAATTTTAGCTTGTATTCGACTTGTCACTAAGCCATGCCAAAATATTCGTCCAGCAAGCTCTAATTATTTAAATTATTACATATTTAGCCGCATTTTTTGGGGGGGAATAGTTAAATTATCACGAAAAATTTTTACTCCTCAGAGCTGTTTCTTATTGTACTTTTTCCGCTTCCATTATTCCCCGCAAACACATAAAACATGGGGCTATGCTTATGCATTATGACTCACCATTATGCTTTAATGGGACTATATCTCCATTAGGATATTCCTTTACCAACTTGCCGTTTTTCTCGTACACAATATAAGTGTTATTTACTTTTGCATCAATTCTTGCTCGCTCGCCAGTCATCTTGATCCATTTGTCTGCCCAAGCAAATTTTCTTTTTGGAATATGATTTTGCTCTCCCAACTAGAAACACCACCTTCATATAAATCATTGATAACAAATGGATGCTACTGCGCTTCATCCTGCATGGCAAATATTGAAGCAGGGCTTGCTGAATGCATGTATCCAGCAAGCCGAACCTTTATGAAACCCCCTTCTTCTATGAAGCAGGGGGTAAGGGGTTTTTTACAAATCGCTGCTTTTTTGATTTGCCCATTTCTATAAGCGTTTCAGCTCTTCCTCAATCGGTGTATCCCCCGAAACGAGGTCGAATGCTTTCCGGTATGTTTTCGGTTCATCGAGGCTTGCGAGAATGGTGCGTGCGACGTCTTCACGCGGAATGGTGCCGCGTTTTAAGTTTTCCGATGCTTCGATTTTTCCGGTGCCGGGATCGTTCAGCAAACCGCCCGGCCGAATGATCGTATAATTCAGCTTGGTTGACTGGAGCACGCGGTCTGCATAATGCTTGGCAACATAATACGGCTTGATGGCCTCGCTCCAGTTTTCGCGGTGGTGGGCCTGGAGCGCACTCACGATAACAAAACGGCTGATGCCTGCTTTTTCTGCCGCCTCCATCGTTTTCACCGCGCCGTCCAAATCGACAAGTAACGTTTTGTCCGCGCCTGTGTGCCCGCCGGAACCAGCGGTAAACACAATGCAATCGCATCCCTTCGCCGCTTCCGCCAGCTCATCGACAGTGCCTTCCAAATCGGATATGACCGCATCTACCCCTTTTTGCCTGAAAAATTGAACCTGTTCTTCTTTCCGCACCAAGGCGCGCGGAATATGGCGGTCACTTTTTTGTAAAAGGTCCACAAGCATTTTTCCGATCTTTCCGTTTGCGCCTGCAACAAGAACTTTCATCCAATCCATCTCCTTTCGTTTTTTTCTATTATTTCAAAAGGAGTATGGAGAAGCAAATGATTGAGAAAAGTGGGATGCAGCGTACTTGGGGTAGAACTTCCGTTGTTTCCACAGAAAAGCAAAAAATCCGCATTTTTTTGCGGATTTTTACTCCATAATGGACACACCTTGTTCTGAAATATGAAGCGCAAGCGGGATAATGCCTGAAGCTTCCCATGCTGCTTTCAAGGCGGCAGCTTTTTCCTTCCCTGCTACAAAGGCAATGCCGCAGTCTCCGCCACCCGAGCCCGATGATTTGCCGGCACCGAAACGGCTGGCAATGTCTGCCAGTTGCTTCAATGGCGCTGTTTCAATGGTGGTATGGGCTGCTGCTTCAAGTTTCTGCAAAGCACGCCGGTTTTGCCGGATGTGCTCAAATATGCCAGCCATATCTTGCTGCATGAAACTTTCCACCAGTTTATCCACGGCGGTGGTACTTTCTCGTAAAAATGCCGTGTATGTTTCCGTTGCCGCCTCCCGCAATTTGCCGATGCGCTCCACCATTGGCCCGGTTGCCACCGCTTTTCCGGTCCAACCCGCACAAAAAATGAGGCCCGGCGGCAGTACCAATTTGGAAACGGACAAATACGGCCATTTTTCTGCCAGTAATTCCGAAACTGTGCAGCCCGCTTCCAACCGGGAAAAAATCCAATCCGGCCTGAATGCGGCATATTTCAACATGCCGCCGTACACGGAAGCGGCAAGATCCGCGCCGGACCCGTTGCCCTGTGTTTTCAGATGGGCCACGGCGGCCAGTTTAAAAATGACTTCCTTCGTTTCCGGCAACCCTTGGTGGGCGTGCAAAAGGGCGGTAAGAACGGCAGAAAGAATCGCAGCACTGGAACCGAGCCCGTATTTTTGCCCTGTTGCGGGATCATCCAGTTCACTCGTTACCGTAATGTGAAGCGGGCGGAGCGGAATCGATTTTTCCATAAGCAGCTGGTTAAAAACGGCGAGCGCATTTTGGATAAACCGGAGTTTCGGGTCATCGCGGTCAAAGCGGACTTCCCCGTTCTCCACACGCCACGCTGCATGCGGAATGCCAATCTGCGGCAAAGAAAAAAGGTTTTCCGTGCTTTCTTTTACCTCTATTGTGATGTATCGGTCTACCGCGGCAACCATAGCAGGGCAACCGGGTTCAATGACCGCATATTCGCCGGCAATCATCAGTTTACCCGGCGCCTTTACTTGAAATTGCATCCCGTTCATCTCTTTCAATCCTTTTTAGGTCGGTGTACCCGTCAAATCTGCAAGCATCACATCCAATGCCTGCTGCACCGCTTTTTCGGATAGATCCCCCTGACCAACTAGCGGACGGGGGTTGCGTTTCCCGCGTCAAAACAAGTTCCATGGCACTTCCATGCTCATATTAAAAGGAATCAGCCCAGAACCCGTTACGGGCATGGTGCCGTTAAATAGCGCGAAACAGCCAGTGACGCCTAAATGGTTTTTTCAGCAACGGCTGCAGAAGGAAAAACGGCATTTTTTAAAAAGTGCATCATCTGGATGTTTTGGCGCCTTCCTGCCGGGGTTCCAGCGTTTCGAAAAGCATTAAAACGGGCCGTATTGAATGCCCGGACCTGGATGGCAAACCAGCACTTCGCGGACGGACGGGATGGCAGAAAGCGCATGATATACCGTCTCTTCATCTTTTCGTTCGCACAGCACTTTCACATTCGGGCCGGCGTCAATTGTAAAATAAGCTTCAATCCCGCGTTCGCGCAAAAGCGCCACTTCCTGCATGACATCGAGCGTTGCACTTTGCCAGTATAAAAAAGGCGGGTTGGCGCTGATCGTTGTCGCATGCATTTTTAACGCATTTGCTTCAAGCACGCGCCCAAGCATCGTAAAATCGCGCGCTGCAATCGCGGATTTTGCGGCGGCCAAATCTGTTTCCACAGTTTCGAGCCAGGCTTTATAAAACGGCGACGTGCTGACAGTCCGTTTCATCCCTTCCCTGCTCGAAACTTTTTTCTGCTTTGATTCCACCAGGCAGGATAAAATACTGAGATCCCAATCGTCTTCGCTGAGAAGCGGAACCGCGTGTGAATCGGAGCCATCCGCTTTTTCACCTTTTTGCCACTCGACGAAACCGCCGTAGATGCTGCGGCAGGCGGACCCGGAACCTTGGCGCGCCAAGATTGACAGTGTGCGCCCGTCCACCTCAAGGCCGAGCGCTTTAACAGCCGCAGCTGCAAGCGCCGCCATACCGGATGCGGAAGAGGCAAGCCCAGCAGCGATCGGCACTTCATTTTGCGATTCTATATAGGCATATCTTTTTTCTCCCGCAAATGCCCTGATCTTATCCATAAAACGAGAAATTTTCGCCGTTTCTGCATCAATGGCCGGTTTTCCGTTCAGAAAAAACACGTCCGCCTTTAAAGCGGAATCAAAAGCCACCTTTGTTGTCGTATAAAACCTGTCCAGCGTAATGGACAGGCTGCTGTTCATCGGGAGAAAAAGCTTTTCGTCCCGTTTCCCCCAGTATTTGATCAGGGCAATATTCGTATGGGCCCTCGCTGTTGCCTCCATCTTTCATCGTCCTTCCAGTAAAAATGCCTTCTTGCTTTGAAAAGGTACTTCCCTGTCAATGCTATTCTCGCTGCCGGACAAAAAGGCTGCCCTGACCAACTATCTCCAAAGGAAAATGCCGCAAACCATTTTATTGCAAGAATCAACTGACCGTGATTCCCCAGCTCAGCAGCTTCGGGGCCCCTTTGCCAGCCGCTTCAACGGAAAATGCCTTCTAATGATTCGCCCGACTTTGAAGACAAGGACAAAAAGAGCTGCCCGCTACAAGCAAAAACAGGGAGCCTCTTTTACATGAAGCATCTCCTGTTTTCGGGGCTGTGCTGCATGATTGCGGAATAACGGTCATCCTTCCAGCGAAAATTGCCATACTTGGGCGGCGCCTGCATTTTGCAGGGCTTGCGCAACTGCTAAAGCCTTTTTCCTGCTTTCGGCGAGCGAAATAATGCAACCGCCCCGGCCCGCGCCGGTCAGTTTGGCACCGAGTGCGCCGGCTGAGCGTGCTGCAGCGCACAATGCGTTAAGCCCTTCGTCGCTAACACCCAAAACGGAAAGTTGTGCATGTGCTTCATTAAATAATCGGCCGAGATGCAGTCCGTCTTTTTCAATCAATGCCCTTCCCGCTTCGTGCACGATTTCGCCTAAACGGTTGATAGCGGACTCCACCGTTTTCGGGTCAGAACCGCTTTTTTCACGGATGCTCCCGACCGCCATTGCCGTATTATGCACGCGCCCGGAATCGGCGACCACCAGATAAAACGGAAGCGAAAACGGAAGCGGCCGGGCCGCCTTCCCTTTTTCAAACCAGATCGGATCATTGCTGATGACCGCCATCATATCGATGCCACTCGGATTCCCGTGGGCAAAATTCTCAGCAATTTGGACAAACCGTTCGAGTTCCATTTTCGTTAATTGTTTTTCAAAAAAAGCATACAGCCCGCGGACAATGGCAACGGCAACAGCGGCACTCGAGCCAAGCCCGCGCCCGATCGGAATGGTCGACTCCAGTTTAATCGCCAAATTTTCGGCCGGCTTTTTTAACGTACGGAGGATTTCTTTGACACATGCTCTGATTCCGTGAAGCCTTTCCGGCGCTTTATCCAGTGCCCCTTTGTAAAACCGGCAGTCAATGGAGAGCGGGCCTTGTTTTTGGATAACTGCCGTTTCAATTTTCACATGATCGAATGGAAGCGCGATCGCCGGTTGTCCGTAAACAACAGCATGTTCCCCCGCTAAAATTAATTTTCCGTGTGCCGTCCCGGTTGCTGTATTGCCGGGAATTTTCATCATGTTTACCCCTCGCTTTCCCTTGCCAGACCGATGTGCGGTTTTCGGGAAAATTTTTTCAAAAAAAGTCCTTCATTGTGCCGGCTCCTTAAACGGTGCCATACAGAAAAAAATCTATGTTATCCAGCGGTGAATGGATCGCTGGCAAATCGTATTCCATCGAGCATCGCCACTTTTCGACAATGCCTATTTTATCGCAACAGGCCGCGTGATGCCAATGGTTGAAGCCTGTTGCATATATATGAAAATATGGGCCGGATTCCCGAAAGTTCCAAAAGAAAACCAGCCGTTGGAAATTCTAGCTTATACCGGTACTGATAGAATTGGGTTCGTGCCTTCACCTCAATGGGCAGCATCCGCTTTTTGCGAGCCGGATGTGGAAAGGTAGTTGTGCCCATTCCCGTTTCTACAGATGATGAAACGGGAGAATGCAATGTTTAAATCTGTGCCAAAAAATAACCGCTCATGGTTGTGAGGCTATCCACAAACAGAGCGATCACAGGATTACTTTCACCGTATCGTGATTCCCCGTCCATTCTATCGAAAATTGATCTTATTTGCAATAAAAGCGCAACGATTTGCATATACTGGAAATGATAAGGAGGATGTTTTGTGAAAGTCAGCGTCATACTTCCCGTTTACTATGTGCCGGAACCGGAGCTGGTGCGGGCGCGCTATTTCTTCCTGCGCAACGGAATGCCGTTTGAATTTGCGGCAACAGCAAGCGTTTCGCGCGGGTATTTGCCGGTAACGCCGGACGGCTGCTTTGATTTCCGCGCCTTTAAAGGAAAGCATGATTTCGACCATCTGCTTCCTGACGCTGTCCGCGTGCCGCCTGGGTTACAACCGAAAAAAGCGGAACTGCTTGCCGGCGACTTATGCAACCGCGCCCTTTCTTTAAAAGGGTTCGGCCAGATCGGCTATTTGCCGCCGCGCTCAAAGCAGGAAGCGGGCATCACGGTGATTTTGCAAAACCGCACCACAAAGGAGGAGCGGCGGATTCCGGCTGTGATCCGGCTGTTGCCGCAAAGAAGGATGCGCTTTGTTGCTGCCGTTGATATTGCGCTTTTAGCGGACTGGCTTGCATTACAGCAGACGGTGGATCTTTTTCTTGAGGTCAAAGCCGGCACTTTGCTGAAAAAACTCCGCCTTCATGCCGATCCGCATGCGAAACTCGGAAACTATGGCAGATGCGGGGAGCTGTCGGTCACAAAGTATGGGAATGTTTCGATCATCCCGGCTGCGACGGAGCAGCGGAAAAGAGCATGATTTCCATATTTTGGTTTGTTTTATTTCGTGCCTGCCGGGAATAGGAACAGTGCAAGGCCAATACATCTTAAAAGAAGGGACTGGTAAAGTTTTTGATGAAAGACTTGACAGCAACTTCATCTTCCGTATTTGGCACTGCATTTGTCCAGCGGGCAAGTGGGACAACCGTCCGGAACCGATATACTTTCGGTGAAGGTTCGTGTCCGCCTACTATTTGAAGCCCCGGACTTATCTGAGGCCAGGTTTGGATAAGTCCGTACTGGACGTCATCTGAATATCAGATTTGGATGAGGCAAAAGGCGCAATCCGATCGGGTTGCGCTTTTTGTCCGTGTGCTCGAATATCCCTCCTGGTATACTTTGGAAATTCTGGCATTGCTGCCTGCAGCACAATCGCTTTATTCCCCGCTCGGTTCATGTTAGCATGAAGATAGGAATACACGTGATAGAAGGAAAGCGATACGTTGAGGTGAAGAAGATGAGTGGAATCGTTGGGTACATTGGCAGACATTCGGCACAGCCGGTTCTGCTCGATTGCCTGAAAAAACTGGATTACCGGGGCTATGATTCAGCAGGCATTGCCGTCTCCGATATGAAAACCATCGGCGTCCGCAAAGAAAAGGGGCGCGTCGAAGATCTGGAAGCTTCCCTCCAGCTCGAACCGATTCCCGCCGGATGCCTTGGGATCGGCCACACAAGGTGGGCATCACACGGGATGCCGACCGTTGAAAATTCCCATCCGTTATGCGATGAAGAAGCACGTTTCTATGTTGTTCATAACGGGATCATTGAAAACTACCAGCAATTAAAAAAATTCCTTATCGCGCAGGGGCATCGTTTACAAACGGACACCGACACAGAAGTCATTCCGTATCTTCTCGCGCATTATGATACCGGCAATTTTGAAGAAACCGTGCGGATCGTCATTCCGCAATTAAAAGGTGCGTTTGCGCTTGCAATCATGGCAAAAGATCACCCGAACCAGATTATCGCCATTTCTTATGATAATCCGCTCATTATCGGCTTTGGCAGCGGGGAAGCGTATCTCTCCTCAGATATCCCGGCGCTGCTTTCGTATACAAAAGAAATTTATCCGATTAAAAACGGCGAAATGGCCATTTTGACCCAGACCAATGTGGAAATTAAGACACTTTCCGGGGAGAAAATTGTGCCGGAAAAGACATCCGTGCGCTGGAACCAAGACGAACTCAACCTGCAGGATTACGGTCACTACATGTTAAAAGAAATCATGGAGCAGCCGGAAGCAATCAAGCGCACGTTAAAAGACCGGCTGACAGAAAGCGGTGTCGTCATTCCGGAAGTGGACGATTTTTTCGCAAAGCGCAAGCTTACAGATCCGGAGAGGATCATCATTGTCGCAAGTGGCACCTCCCATCACGCCGGCATGATCGGCAAAAAGATTCTCGAAACCATGCTTGATATACCGGTTGAAGCCGCGATTGCATCTGAATTCAGATGTGAGCACGGGCGGTTGGACGAAAAAACGCTCGTCATTGCCATCAGCCAATCAGGAGAAACGGCTGATACCATTTCCGCCTTGAAAGAAGCGAAAAAGTCAGGAGCGGCGGTGATCGCGATCAGCAATTACCGGAAGAGCACGCTGGCGCGGAAATCGGATTGCGTGATTTATACGCATGCAGGCCCGGAACTGGCGGTTGCTGCAACAAAAGCCTATACAACCCAGATTACGGCGCTCGTCCTGCTTTCGATTGTTCTGGCAAAAAAACTGCACGGTTCCGGCGAAGGCCAAATCCCTGCCTTGCTCGATGCCCTTCATTCACTCGCTGATGACGTGGAAAAATGCCTGGTGATGACGCAGGATGCCATCGACCAGTTTGCACAGGTCACAAACGACCAGGAGCATCTATTCCTGATTGGCCGCGGGCTCGATTATGTCCTGGCGCTTGAAGGGGCGCTCAAACTCCAGGAAGTCGCCTATCTCCATGCGGATGCCTACGCGGCAGGAGAAATGAAACACGGCACAATGGCTTTGATCACGCCAGGTGTTCCGGTCATTGCCCTTGCCACCCAGGAACATTTGCGCGACAAGGCCATAAACAATATTAAAGAAGTAAAGGCACGTGATGCATATGTCGTCGGGATTACGACCACGGGAGATGACGAAGTGAGCGCCGTCGTGGACGAAGTGCTCTACATTCCGGAAGCACACCCCTTTCTCATGCCGGTCCTGGCCGCCATCCCGCTGCAGCTGCTTGCTTATTATGCCGGCATCGTGCGCGGCTATGACGTTGACCGCCCACGCAACCTGGCGAAGAGCTTAACCGTCGAGTAAAGGGAAATCGTGTTAAACTTTTTCAGGCCGTGCCTTTCACACAAAAACCGCCGGGGAAAAGGATTCTGGCGGTTTTTCTCTTTTAGGGCAGGCTCCTATTTGATTTTTTATCATATAATAAGCATTATAAATGATTCTATTTCTTTTTGTTTACAGCAATAACCCCTAATCCATATTGATTCCCATTCTCAATTATTCAAAAAATTTATATTAATTGAGAATAAACGCTATTCTTTTTCGTTTCTTCGTGCTACAATACAGGTGAAAATAAGTTTATTTAGGAAGAGGTGTGCGATGATGCCGGAATATGATTATCACCACCTTCCCCATGTCAAAGTCCAGTCCGCATCAAAAAAAGCATTATGGGCAACGCTTGTCCTAACCTTGTTTTTCATGTTTGTTGAAATTGCCGGTGGCCTGATTTCGCATTCGCTTGCTTTGCTTTCCGACTCGGCACATATGGCTTCTGATGTCATTGCGCTCCTCTTCAGTATGCTTGCTTTGTTTATGGCGACACGCCCGCCAAACCGCAAATATACATTCGGCTATTTGCGGTTTGAAATCATCGCATCGTTCCTGAACGGGCTTACACTCACGGGCATTTCAATCGGTATTTTTATTGAAGGGATCAATCGCCTCGTCCATCCGCAACCCATTGATTTTAAGTGGATGTTTACCATTGCAGTGACCGGGCTTGTTGTGAACATCATCCTCACCATTGTGCTGCACCGGAGCACAAAAGAAGAAGAAAACTTAAATGTTCAAAGCGCGTTATGGCATTTTATCGGTGACTTATTGAATTCAGCCGGCGTGATTGTTTCCGCCCTGCTCATTTATTTTACGGGAATGAATTTCTTTGATCCGCTCATCAGCATCGTAATCGGCGGCATCATTTTTTACGGCGGTGCCAAAATCATACGCGCTTCCTATTTGATCCTGATGGACACGGTGCCGGAAGGGTTTGATTTAGAACAGATCCGTACAGATATGTATCAAATTGAGGGCATTGAAGACGTCCATGACATGCATCTTTGGAACATTTCTTCCGACCATTGTTCTCTGACCGCCCATGTATTTGTCAAGCATTCATCTGAACCGATGCGCGTCATTTTGGCTGTCAATCAGATGCTCGAACAAAAATACGGCATCCGCCATACGACTATCCAGACAGAGGACCCCACCATCCATGATCATACCGATTATCTCCGGCAGAAAGACCGGACTGTTTCACTGTAGCTGCTGCTCAGCAGGTACAGTTTTTTTGTTTTCCAGCCAGACAACCCATTTGTAAAACCCGGCCACAATGAGCAGGAGGAACGGATTTACAAGCGCCGAAATGGTGAAATCCCACCATCCGTAATGAAAATAGCCCCATGGTGCCGGCAGCAGGGTGATCCACTCATACCCCAGCATCAGCACTTCCCAAACAGCAATATAAAGTATCTTTTTTGGCCATCTTTTTCCAAACGGAAACCAGTTAAGATACAAAATATTCACAGGCGGAAGCAAACAAATCATACCCGGGAGATTCTCCCAGTCCACCCCTTTTGTAAAATACCAGTAGCCATGCTACTTGTAATCGATATATACATCAAAAACCAGGTGGGAAGCTATGGTAAACGTCCAAATCTGTACGATCTGCCCGGGGGAAAGCCGCTTATTGGCACAAAAAACAGCCAGATTAAAAACAATGAGGGAAACAACATACCCAATCATGTTTGATCCTCGAAATCAGCGTTACCGTTTTTTCAATAGCTTATGCACCCGCCGGTTTTCTATACAGCCGCCAAATGGGCAGTGGGGAAACGTATAGATTTGGGCTACTTGTACGCCAGGCCAATGCTTCTTAGTTTATGATTCAGAAACCAAAATTCCTAGATAGTATTTTATCGGGGCAGCCAATAATTATTCTGTTCCCCCGTAACCGGATGAAGATCTTTTTCCGGCGGGCTTCAAGCAAAGTGCCGGTCCTCCGGCTGGCATCACAGTTTACGGACTAATGCGCTGCCTCGCGCACGATTTGTGCCGCTGTTAGTGCATCCACGCGCAAAAAGGAACAAAGCGCTTCATCTGGCGCATCCCGGCCAAAAAGCAAATAGAACTCTTCTATCGCTTTACGGTGCGCATCTTTACTGGCATGCCCGCAAACCTGGCAGTGCCATGCGCCATTGTTAAAATCCATTTCAAAACGGCGGCACAGCGGGCACCCGACCCCCGTATACATTTCGCTTTGGTCAACCGGCCACGGACAGATCCCCGGATTTTCGCGGCATTCCAGCAAATGCTTGTGCCATTTTTTAAAATGCTTGCCGTCCAGGACCAGCTGGCTGTATGTTTCCAGCATCTTTGTCACTTTATAAACAGCCTGGCTTGCTGGGCAGATCCTCAATTCATCTGCTGAATTGGCAACAGGCATTTTCAACTCGGCCCCCTCATGGCAAAGGACAAGCAAATACTCCAGCGGCAATTCGGGTAAATGCCGCATCCGGGCCCATGTACACAAGATTTCTCTTTGTTTTTGCAGGCACGCAAACGGTTCCGGCCAGCCTTTTTCCTTCCCGCCTTTTTGCTGGATAAGCTGGGCAAAAGCCGGATCCGGAAAAATCGCGCCGGATAAATGGGTGTAGCCTATAATCAAAACAAGATTCCGTGTGAGAATTAACCCGTCCAGGCATGTATTTGCAATGGGCAGTGCATGGTAAACATGGAATTGGTCGGACGGAAGAATCTCCAAAAAACGGTCTGCCCGCTTCTCCCTTTTATATTTCGCCCTCCACTTTTTTACATCCTCCGCAATCTGCCCATACAGCGGATGCCTTTTGGGCAGCCTCCCCAGCAACGCCTCTCCCGCCCGGATTTGTGCGGGATATTCCCGCTGTTTTACAATCACGTCCAACTTCCCCTTTTTCATGATTTTATTTATTTTATTCGCTGCGTGGGAGGAATATGTTAAAATTAAGAATATTATAGTGGGAGGTGCTGTTTGTGCGTCTGTATCTTGATCTGTTTGAAAATGACCAGCCTGTTCGTTCCTGATGCGGGGGACGAACAGCCGCTTCAAAACCCCCGTCTGGCTGTTAGATAAAAAATAAAGACGGAGGTTGATGACTGTGAAAAACAAATGGGCAGGTGCACTTTGCCTCGCACTTGCATCCGGCATCTGGGGCGGGATGTATGTGGTCAGTAAATATGTCTTAAACTTCGTACCGCCGCTTACGCTTTTATGGCTGCGGTATATGATCGGTTTTGCCGCACTGTACGCGATATTGCATGCCGGCAGAAAGAAAAAGGAAAAGGTAAGCCTTACAAAAAAAGACTGGCTGCTGCTCGCCTGGATCGGGTTTATCGGCTATTTTGCATCCGTTGCCATGCAGTTTATCGGGACGCAAAAAGCGGACGCCCATACCGGCGCGATCATTACATCCGCTTCTCCGGTTTTTATCGTGATATTCGCGCGCTTCATTTTAAAAGAAAAATTGACCGCGCGCAAAATACTGGCGCTGATTACCGCATCCGCGGGCGTTGTCATCGTGATCGGCTGGGACATTCACGTGCAAACCTATTTTTGGGGCAGCCTGATTCTGGCTGGAGCGATGATTACATGGGCACTTCTGTCCGTTTATGTAAAAGTGGCTTCCTGGAAAATGGATTCGTTAACCATTACAACATATGCCATTTTGTTCGGGCTGCTGTTTACAACGCCTTTTGCCGCCCGCGAAGCCATGATGGCCTGGCCTGTATCATCGGGCGGTTTTTGGGGGATGGCAGGTATTTTGTATCTCGGCGTCATCTCTACAGCCGGCGCTTTCTTCTTGTGGAACAAAGGGCTTGAAATGGTAGAGGCCGGCAGCGGGTCACTGTTTATGTTTTTGCAGCCTGTCACCGGCTCTTTTCTCGGCTGGCTTTTGCTCCATGAAAACCTGAACGGCCGCTTCTTTCTCGGCGGCGCCCTGATTCTGGCTGCAATTGCCATTTCGTTGCTCCCAGAAAGGATGCGCCTCGCACCCCGGATGGAAACGCCAAAAAATATATCGGATTAAAATAGCATCATAAGGCAAGGCCTGTCGCACCGGTCTTGCTTTTTTGTTTCTTTTTTTGCAAATTTGCAGGAATTTTTGCCGCTTTTATCGAAAAGGGAATAAAAAGGTTCCGGGAGGCAGAACAATGGATCGGTACAGTTGCTTGGCATATCTTTTGTTTCAAACGGATGATAACACGGTAAAAGAAGCGGCAATCCGCCTCGTACAGGGCAGCCTTACGCTCGAGGAGGCAAAAAGCGACAGCACGCTCAAGCCGTATTTGGAAGCCTGTGAAAAACGGCTGAACATACAGCCACCGGATGCCGAGCAGGTTTATGCATTTATGGAAAATTATATATACGCCGTATAAAAAGCATCTGGCAGGGCAAACCGGCGAACTTCTAAATGGCAGTCCCCGCTTAGGCTCCGCAAGCGGAAGTGTGCCGCCGCAAACGTATGCCCTGCCTCGCGTAGTGATTTTGCAAATTTTGAGGTTCGTCCGCGGTTATAGGCACTCTCCATGCCAAATCGCATACCCCAGTTTATGAGCAGCAAGTCTGTTAATTAAATGGACTACCGCTGTCATACGGTTTTTTGATTGCAAACCCGCCAGCTAAATGTTCGCCACATGCAATGAAGAAAATCCGCCTTTTCCCTGCCTTACAGCACCGTAATCCGGTTTCTGCCCTGACCCTTCGACTTGTACAGCCCTTCGTCCACCCGCCTTACAATGGTTTCTGCTGTATCCCCCGGTGTATATGCAGTCACACCGAAACTTGCGGACAGCTTTCCCGCATGCCCAAATGAATGGCGGCTAATGCTTGCTTTCAAATATTCCGCCAGTTCCTCTGCCTGGGGCAATTCATCCTTTGTAATGATGATGAATTCTTCACCGCCCCAGCGTCCGATGTAATCATTCGCTGAAATCACCCGGGAGGAAAGACGGACAAATTCCTTCAGCACCTCATCTCCTGTCTGGTGCCCGAACTGGTCATTCACCTGTTTAAAATAGTCGATATCGAAAAAAATCACGGAAAATGATGTGCCGGTTTTGTCCGCGTGTTTAACCGCAGCATCCAGCCATGCCTGCACCTGGCGTCGGTTGGCAATCCCGGTCAACATGTCCGAATAAGCCTTTTTCTTTTCCTCTTCCAATTCTCTAAATACTTTTAAGAGATAATGAGAAATGCAAAAGATGGCGATATAGACGAGATTGGCAAGGTAAAAGATCAGCATGGATATTTTATAGTCAAAGGAAAAATGGCGGAACCGCGGCATTCCGATCAGAAGCGTAGTCACGAACAAAGCGAGCGAATAAATGATCCCGTTCCGCTTTTTCAACGTGATAAAAATATAGAGAAATAGAAGCGGGCTCCAAATGATCGAAATTCCGATGGCTCCCTCTTTTCCCGGAACCATGTATTGAAAAACACAGTCCATCACGATGGCAAGATAATAAACCGTGAGGATCACGAGATTCACATAGTCAAACAAGCGGAAATAACGCTTGAAAACCATGCAGATGAGAAACAGAGCGTTCCAGGCAATCAGGATCCGCGTCGTGGCGAGATAAAATAAAGCTGTACGGGTGCCTGTGTGAGGGACCAAATTGTAAATCGCAAGGGCAGCGATCAAAAGCGGGCTGATCCAAAGATAAAGGATTCTTTTAAAATCTTCCAATGTCTCGATTTTCCTGCCCATTTCCGCCCCGCCTTTCTGATCAATCTCCGGGGAACTTGCAAACGAAAACAAAGGCCAAACTTCGGCTTTTCACTGCGCATTAGCAACTGGCTGGCATGGTTAGAAAACCGGTAGCCCCTGTAGTTTTGCGTCTCCATTTTTCAATGGATTTGCCCCTTTGATATAGGTCTTTTATCCTATTATACTGTATTTCTGTCCAAAAGAAACCATCAGTCAAAGGATAAGAAAGGGCAATTCGGTTAAAATTTGCCGTCTGCAGCTGCTGAAATCGTTTATGGCGATTCCTCCAACGCCCCCCGCCTCATCGCTGAAGCAAGGGGCATGGATGTGAAATGTTTTCCTCTGTTTTACGCCGAAATGTAACGCGTTGTCCTGTGCTTTTCGGCGGCCTTGCGTTTTGCCGGATCTGTTTCAGACATGTTCATTAGGGCTTGCTGAGTAAGCAAAATTTCTAAATTGGAAAGGAGGCTGACAACTTTATTCAAAATTTAAATGCAAGCGTTTTATAAAAAATCGAGGGAAAAGCTTGCACTCGAAAGCTGATTCAACGTATTAGAGAAGACAGAATCACGCATTGTCGTAGATAGATTCTTCTGAGCTTGCTGATCAATTGGGACAAACGCAGAATCGGATTCGTTCAGCAAGCCCTAATTTACAAACCGCTCTGTTTTCCCGAGCTTTTCCCAGTATTCATTGCGCAGGCGGACTTTCTGGATTTTGCCAGATGCCGTTTTCGGCAACTCATCCACAAATGTCACACCCGTCACGGCTTTGAAATGGGCAAGCCTTTCCCTTGAAAAACGGATGATGTCTTCTTCTGTTGCGGCCGCATCTGCTTTCCGGACGACAAACGCATGCGGGGTCTCCCCCCATTTTTCATGTGGAACAGCAATCACCGCTGCTTCAAGGACAGCCGGATGCTCATACAGCACTCCTTCCACTTCTATAGAGGATATATTCTCTCCGCCACTGATAATAATGTCTTTTTTACGGTCGACGATATCGATATAGCCGTATTCATCAACGGTCGCCATATCCCCTGTATAGAGCCGCCCGTTCCGGATCGTTTTCATCGTTTCTTCCGGGTTTTTCCAGTATCCGAGCATAACACCATGGCCTCTTACCGTGACCTCGCCGATTTCTTTCCCGTCATGGGCCACTTCTTCGTCATTTTCCCGTAAAACCCGGACATCGCTTCCGATCATCGGAAACCCGGCTTTCGCCCGCAACCGCAATTGTGTATCACGGTCCAGCCCGCCAAGCTGCGAACGAATGACAGATACAAGGGTGAGCGGTGTTGACTCCGTCATGCCGTACACCTGGATGAATTCCCAGCCGAGTTCTTTTTCCACGCGTTCCACAAATGCGGGCGGCGGTGCAGCTCCGGCGATGACAACACGCACGTCCTGTTCAATAGCGGGATGGTGTTCCGCGTTGTACTGCAACAGGCTGTTCAGCACAGTTGGCGCCATATGCACCACCGTCACATTATGCCTGATGATTTCCGTGAAAATGGCTTCCGCCGACGGTTTGCGGAGGCAGACATGGGTCGCCCCGTTTGCTGTATAGTAAAACGGCGAGCCCCATCCGTTTACATGGAACATCGGGAGCACATGCAAATAGACATCGCGGTCCGTAACGCGCAAATGGTGCATCGCGCTTAATGCATGCAAATAATTATTGCGGTGGGTAAGCATCACGCCCTTAGGATTTCCGGTCGTCCCGCTCGTATAAAGCAGGCTGCACACATCGTTTTCATCGAGGCCGGCACGCGGGAACGGATCCGGCGGAAATCTGTCCAGCCAGCGGTCATAATCAATTTCAGCACAGTTATCCTCTTTATAGTGGATAATAATTTGCTCCACCGTTTCAAGCTCATCCTTTACCGGCTCGATCAAATGGTACATCTCCTGGTCCACAAACAATACTTTCGATCCGCTGTGATTTAAAATAAACCGGTAGTCTTCCGGGGTCAGCCGGATATTCAGCGGCACCATCACCGCCCCCAGCTGGAAAATCCCGTAAAAGCCTTCCAGCATTTCCACTGTATTCGGCGCGAGATAGGCCACCCGATCCCCTTTTTCAATGCCAAGATTTTTTAACCCGTACGACAGCCGGTTCACCCTTCCGTTCAGCTCCCGGTATGTAAACGCCCGGTCCCCGCAATACACCGCTGTTTTCCCGCCGTACAAAAGCACCGCGCGATCCAGAAATTCCGTCAACACCAATGGCACGTTCATGGACTCCCCTCCCATTTTCATTTTCTCCCTGTTTCCCCTTGCTGTTTAAAAACCAGCACTGTTGTATAACAATATTATAAAATTTTTTGAACGCGTTTTCAATCATCATATTTATTTGTTTTTTTATAACATCGGATGATCTTATTTTCACATCTTTTACCTTGGTTTCCGCTTACATTTTTAATATAATGAGAGTGTAGAAAGAAAAAAATTTTAGGAGGCAGTACATGTTATGAAAATTCCTGTAAAATCCGTTACATCGCCGAAAAAGTTTATCGTAGGGAACGGCCTGCTTGCCAATTTATATGCGTACATAAAAGATTTGGGCGACAATGCCTATGTGATTTGTGACGAATTCATCCTCGGCCGCGCAAAAGAAGAAGCCGGAAAATCTGTCCGGGAAGGCGGCGGGAAAGCAACTTTCGAACAGTTCAATTATCAAACCACCCAGGAAGAAGTAGACCGTAACCGCCGGCTTGCACGTGAAGCAGGCGCCAATGTCATTGTCGGCATCGGCGGCGGAAAAACGCTTGATACCGCAAAAGCAACCGCTTATTATGAAAAACTTCCGGTTGTCATTTTTCCGACGATTGCCTCCACTGACGCACCGTGCACGGCCCTTGCCGTTCTTTACAAAGAAGACGGCGCTTTTGACCGTTACTTGTTCCTGCCGAGCAATCCGGATGTCGTGCTCGCAGACACGGAAATTTTAGCTGCAGCACCGGTCCGCTTTTTCGCCGCCGGGATCGGGGACGCGCTTGCCACTTATTTTGAAGCGCGCGCCTGCTACGCGGCAAACGGCGACAACCTTGTTTTAATGAAGCCATCCCTCACCGGCCTGGCCATTGCCCGCACTTGCTACGAAACGATTCTCGAAAACGGCGTAAAAGCAGTGGAAGCCGTGAAAAACAAAGTGCCAACCCGTGCAGTGCAGGATACCATTGAAGCGACCATCTATTTGAGCGGTGTCGGGGCGGAATCCGGCGGCCTTGCCGCAGCACACGCCATCCATAACGGCATGACCGCTGTCCCTGCCCTCCATCGTGCACAGCACGGCGAAAAAGTGACATTTGGCCTGCTCGCACAGCTCGTCCTTGAAAATGCACCGAAAGAAGAGCTTGAAACTGTCATCCGCTTTATCAAAGCAGTCGGCCTGCCGCTAACACTGAAGGACCTCGGCGTGGAAGAATTTGTAGAAGCCGAATGGCGAAAAGTGGCGGAAGATGCTTGTGCCGATGATGACACAATGGGCAACGAACCATTCCCGGTTACGCCTGAAGATGTGTACAATGCCATTGTTGCCGCCAACGCCATTGCCGAAAAGTACCATGATTAAATCAAAGCAGCATATGTGAATCCACCACAAAAACGGCGGGAAAACACGATCGTGTGTCCCGCCGTTTTTGTCTATATCATATGAACTTAAGTTAGGACTTGCCGAACAAATCCAATTCTGCGTTTGTGCCCAATTTGTTAGTAATCTCTAGAAAAATTCATCTTTGAAAATGCGATTCTGTCTTCTCTATATATTGAATCCGCTATCAAGCTTTATTCACATAGAGTACGTCTACGTTAAGGAAGCACGGAAAATTGAAGGTCTTTCTTCACATAGAACGCGTCTACGTTAAGATAGCACGAAAAAAGACGGCCTTCCTTCACATAGGGCGCGTCTACGTTAAGATAGCATGAAAAATTGACGGCCTTTCTTAACATAGAGCCCGTCTACGTTAAGGAAGCACGAAAAAAAGATGACCTTTCTTCACATAGAGCCCGTCTATGTTAAGGAAGCACGGAAAATTGAAGGTCTTTCTTCACATAGAGGGCGTCTACGTTAAGGAAGTACGAAAAATTGACGGCCTTTCTTAACATAGAGCCCGTCTACGTTAAGAAAGCACGAAAAAAAGATGGCCTTCCTTCACATAAGGCGCGTCTACATTAAGAAAGCAAGCAAAAACGAAGGCCTCGCATTAAATTTATGCCAAAGCTGTCAGCATCCTTGCCAAATCTAGGAATTTTGCTTATTCAGGAAGCCCTAATTATATATCAAGCATTTTCCGGCGCGTACCCGGGACCCCTTTCCGTCTCAAAGGCAAGTCTGAAGCGGCAAGCAGATTATTGCGGATCCGTTAAGGCGCCGGTCCCGGCTGCATGCTGGTAATCTTCCGCCGGTTCCCATCCTTTGCAGACGTCCACCCATTTTTCGGCCTTCCCGTATGTATACAATTCTTCGCAGGTCAATTCAATTGCCGAGTTGCCGCTCCCGCATGCCGGAAATACGGTCGTGAACCGTTTGAGTGAGACGTCCATATAGACCGGCAAATCTTTTTTCAAACCGAACGGGCAGACGCCGCCGACAGCATGGCCGGTATGCTCAAGCGTTTCTTCCGGTGACAGCATCCGCGCTTTCCCGCCGAATGTTTGCCGGAATTTTTTATTGTCGATTTTCGCATCTCCCGCGGTGACAACAAGAAGGGCTTCTTCCCCACCGGTACCCCTGAACGCAAGCGTTTTTGCAATCCGTTCCGGTTCCATGTGCAGCGCCTCAGCTGCAAGTTCAACCGTTGCGCCTGATGACGGCAGGACGAGCACATCTTCTTCCCGGTCCCACTGCTTAAAATAAGCTTTGACATCTTCCAATGACATGAAGGCGACACTCCTTTTTGTGAAAATTTTAACCCTATTGTAACGGAAGCCATTCCGGGTTGCAAACGGGCTTGCCAAGTTTTTCGCCGGGCACACCGGCTGATTTCCCAAAGATGCGCGCTAATCTTCATTCGTTTTTCAGCGGGCAGTCCCTTACATGCGGCTGCGAAAGAAAGACAAGGCTTCCTGCTGTTTTTCAGGCTTGCGGTATGCTTCTCCAAGCAGCTTTTCCAGCCACTCGCTTTTTTCCGATGCAGAAAACTGCGGCTGCTTCAGAAGCTGGCGGCACTCGTATAAAAAATCCACATATTGGGCGTAGTTCGTATCATAATGCCCGGATAATTCATTTACAATGCGGGAAGCCAGTTTCGGGCTTGCCCCGGCTGTAGAGACACTGATAGAAAGCCTGCCCTTTTGGAAAAACGCCGGAAAAGCAAGGTTGCCGCTTCCCGCACGGCCGGCATCGTTCACGAGGGCTTGGGCCGGGGCATGGGCAACAATCCGGCTGTTTGTCTCCGGATCATTTGTCGCTGCAACAACCACATCGGCTCCCCGGATGTCTTCCGGTTCGAATGTTTTCTGTTTCCAAATGAACGCGTGTTGTTGCGCCAAAACCTGCAATTCATCGTTCAGGTGCGGGCTTACGACTGTAACGCATGCCCCCGCTTCCTGCAAGAGCCGGAATCTACGTGCCGCCACTTTTCCGCCGCCGATGACCACAGCCTGCTTCCCGTCTAAATTGACCATAACCGGTACCCAAACCATTCCTGATCTCCTTTCCAGTTTATCCGGTGCAGAAACGCCTCGTGCTTCCTGCCATTTTCGTGAATGTGCCCGTACGCTCCCTTTCCAGCGTTTCCTGGGGAGCCGGAACCGGGCAAGTGCCGGCATGCGCAATGGAGCGCCGGACCGCGGGCATCTTTCAGGCTGATCGGGCCCAAAAAAGTGCCGGTACGCACATTGAAACACCGCACCCAGGCATTTTTTAAACTGCATCTCCCCCAAATAAGGGAGGGGTTCACAATAGAAAACGCCGCAGGCTTCCCCCAGGCTTTCCGGGGGCAAAAAAGGTCCCGGAATCTCAAATAAAAGCCTCTGCACCCAACGCTTCCTTTGCCCGGGCGGCCAATGCGTCCGCCATATCCGGGTGACAGCCGAGATACCGTGCCAGCCGGATATCATATCCTTCCCGCTTCAGCATGCCCACTTTCTTTTCCAGCGACCGGACGAGCACGCCGGTGAACCAAAGATATGGGGCCACAACCACCGGGCGCCCGGCCACGGCCAGCTCCTTCAGCGCCTCATCAAAACGGGGCTCAAGCACCGCCAAATAAGCCGTTTTGATCTGTTCTGCCCCCAGTTGCACGCGCAGTCCGTCCGCAATTTTTGCAAAATCGCACAGTGTTTCCGGATTGCGGCTGCCGCGTCCGACCAGCAGAATCCAGGCACCCGGAGGCATGCCGGTTTCCAAAATATTTTCCGCCAGAATTCCGGTGATCCGGTCCCCGACGCCGAGCGGGCGGCCGTACGTAAACACAATATGCGGATAACGTCGTTTCGCTTCCCGGATCGCACGCGGGATATCCTCATAATAATGCCCGGCACTCAGCAGCAATACCGGCACAACGGCGATTCGCCCTGCGCCGCCCCGGACAAGCGCATCAATCCCTGCTGCAATATCCGGTTCCGCAATTTCCAGATAACAAATTTCCTGGAGATCCGCATCCACCTGTGCCATCGCTTGCCGGATTGCCGCTGTTGCTTCCCGGGCGGTTTCGGGCACACGGCTGCCGTGGCTGACATATAAAACACCTTGTTTCATACCCGTTCACCCGGTACAGGCCGGAGCAGCGGAAAGCTGTTCAAACCATTTCAACTCATCGCGCAGTTTTACCACTTCTCCGATGATCAAAAGCGATGGGTTGCGCAGCCCGTCCGCCTTTTCACTTAAATTTCCAAGCGTGCCGACCGCGGTTTCCTGTTTTTCTGTCGTGCCCCAGCGGATAAGTGCAGCCGGCATATCCGGCGATTTGCCGTGCTTTATCAGTTGCGCACAGATGAGCGGCAGATTTTTCACGCCCATATAAATGCAAAGTGTATCAATTCCCGCATATTTGGACCAGTATGCATCAAGGTCTTCGCCTTTTTTCGTGACGCCCGCGATAAAAGCAACGGATGTACTGAGCCCGCGGTGGGTGAGCGGAATGCCGGCATAGGCGGGCACGGCGGAACCGGACGTAATCCCCGGAACGATTTCAAACGGAATATGCTTTTGCACCAGTACTTCCGCCTCCTCCCCGCCTCTGCCGAATATAAACGGATCGCCGCCTTTTAAACGGACAACAGTTTTGCCTTGGTTGGCAAACTTCACAAGCAGGTGGTTGATCGTATCCTGCGACATCGTATGGGCGTCCGGCTTTTTCCCGCAGTAGACGAGTTCCGCATCCGGCCTTGCTTCTTTTAACAGATCCGGATTCACCAGGCGGTCATATAAAATGACATCCGCTTCCCGGATCATGCGCAATCCTTTCACTGTGATCAGTTCCGGATCGCCGGGCCCTGCCCCGACTAAATATACTTTTCTCATTTCTTCACCTGCTTTAAACTTAATCGGATAACTGGTTGGTTTGGTTTATGCGCCCACTTCTCCCGGAGTGGCTGTAGCAGCGGCTTAGAAGGGATGGCCGTTTTTGCCGCAGCACCACCTGGCAGCCTTATTTTTTCTGAACCGTATGCAGCCCGCATTCGGTTTTATGAAAGCCCGCCCATCTTCCTGCTCTTGAGTCGCTGTTTCCAGCAGCACGTGTGCACGGGAAACAGCCGATGCTCGGATATCCCTGGTCATGCAATTCGTTATACGGAAGATGATGGGACTTGATATAGTTCCAAACGTCATCCCATGTCCAATGAATCAGCGGGCAAATTTTAATCGAATGGAACCTTTCATCTTTATTGACAAAATTCGTTTTCGCCCTTGTCGGCGATTGCTCCCGCCGCAAGCCGGATATCCAGGCCGCCGCTCCCTGCAGCGTTTCTTCAAGCGGCTTGATTTTCCGGATATAGCAGCATTGGTCCGGATCCCTTTTCCAAAGGGCAGATCCGTATTGCGCCGCCTGTTCATCAAGCGTAAGCGACGGTTTTTTCATTTGGATATTTAAAGCCGGATATTTCTTTTTCACTTTTTCAATCAATTCGTAAGTTTGCGGAAAGTGCAGGTCCGTATCCAAAAATACGATATCCGCATCTTCTCTGACTTTCGAAATGAGATCAATCAGCACCATTCCTTCTGCGCCGAAGCTGCACGCATATACCACTGATTTACCGTACGTGCCATATGCCCACTGCAAAATTTCCAATGCACCCTTTGTTTTATCTTCCGGCACGAACGCTGCAAACGGATCCGACGTAAACTGTTCATATGTGAGCCGCGTTTGCTCCACTCTATTCCCTTCTTTCTTATTCGATTACTAAGGATTAAACGACAAAAATCTTCTTACCCTGAAGTAAGAAGATATCCATTCCCGGGAAATCTTCTTATCTTTCAGGCCACCACCTGCAGGAATTGGCACAGTACCCGTTTTCGGACCTGCTGCCGAGGCTTCACAGGGCCCTTCCCTCCACCTCTCTTGATAAGAAAATAACAACATATAAGCTTGAAGTTTATTGTATACCTTCTTATGCTATTCGTCAACGAAAAATTCAGACAAGGAAAAAAAGACCCATTCTTTTGACCGGATGATGCAGAAAATTGACATAGGGAGGAAAAAATGGCTGAATGGAAGCAAGACGAGGTGAAAATATGATGCATTTGGACAAACACCACGAACCAAGAACAAACGGAACATTACTGCGGCAACTCTCCCGCCGGCCGTTTCAACTGAACAGGCTGATTGAAGAAAACCTGCAGCTTTTTCAGATGTATTGCAATCCCAATTTTCCAAAGCCGTTTTCCTTCTCGCACCTGCTCTTGAACCGGAAATACCCTGTTGGACCATGCAAGACCTTCGCAGACGATAGCGGACTTGTTTACCCTGAATGGAAAACGGAACTGGACAAGGAATACAATAGGCTCCTTGAAACGGCCAATCGCGAAGTGAACATCCTTGACTTCGGCGCGATCGGGGACGGAAAAACCGACAGTACAACGGCGTTTCAAAAAGCAATCGGCAGCGGGCGGGTAAAAGTGATCGTGCCCGCGGGTACTTTTCTCGTCAAATGGCTCAAGCTTCCTTCATGGACATGCCTGATCGGCCGCGGGAAAGGTGTTACAACGATCAAATTCCACCCGGGTGCGCCGAAAAAAACGCGGCTCGTCCAAAATGCCGACTTCCGGTACGGCAATGACCATATTCTCGTAGAAGGCCTGACGCTTGATTGGAATGTGGAAAGGCTCGGTCAAGCAGAAAAAACTTCGGCCGGAAACAACCGGTCGAGCTGCCTTACTTTTGCTCACGTCACGTACGGCTGGGTGAAAAACGTGGAAGCTGTCAATGCTGGCCTGCACGGCTTTGATGTGTCATCCACCCGCTATCATTATTTGGGCGACGGGTTCCTTGCCCCCGGGAGAAGCCGTTATATATGGCTCGACGGCATCACTGCAAGCGGGTTCGGAGATGATGGCATCACAACCCACCACAGCGACTATATTTTTATTTCAAACTCGTACTGCTTCCATCCGAGCGGCAGGGCCCATACGGAAGGTTTTTCCAACTCCAACGGCATTGAAATTGATGACGGCTCCCGCTATGTGTGGCTTTGCAATAACGCCACAACCGGTTGCTTCGGCGGCGTGGAAATCAAAGCCCACCACAATGCATCGGCCGCTTCCCATGTCCATATTTACGGCCATCTTTCGGTCCGGGACAACCGTTCTTTTAATTTCCGGCACATCGGCCACCATAAAGGGAAAGATGCCAATTCGAAAAGCGCCAACCATATTGTCGCGGCAAATCTTGTCTCTATTGCACCGGTTTTTACCGATTTATATAAAGATTCCACACCGCGCAGCCTCGTCGTTTCCGCATACCAAAATGTTGTAATCAACGGGCTCACCGCAATCGGCGACCCGGATTACGATTTTAAAGGTAATCCCGTGATCGCCATCCAATACCGGGCAAAAAACGTTGTCCTGAAAAATATTAACATCAGCGGGTTTAAAAATGCAAAACGGATAAAAGGCAAAGACAGATGCGTGTTGGTAAAGTGACTGCAGGGAGTTTCCGACATTTACGCTGGTCATTTGGCTTATCAGGTATAAATTTTTATTTTTTTAAGCTGTGAATGGGATAATTGGTCCTAATAGGGCTTCTATGAACCATAACTCGCTTTTCGTTCTTGGTTAACGGTCTTGATGAGGCATCTCGGAACCATCACACGGCTTTCATTTTTTGCTAATGGTCTTGTTGTGGCGTCTCAGAACCATTACACCATTTCAATTCCAAGCTTTCGGTCCCGAGGCGGATTCTCGGAATCATTACACGGCTTTCATTTTTTGCTAATGGTCTTGTTGTGACTTCTCAGACCATATCATGGCTTTAATTCCGGGTTAATGATCCGTAGTGGTAAGCATGCCATTCTTCCCACTATGCAAAAAGGCTGCTCCGAAAGCCTCGGATCCTGCTTTCGGGGCAGCCCCTTTTTACAGCACCTTGCTCAAGAATGCTTTTGTCCGTTCTTCCTGCGGGTTTTCGAACAGTTCCTGCGGCGTGTTTTCTTCGACAATATAGCCGCCGTCCATAAACAGGACGCGGTCCCCGACTTCTCGGGCAAAGCCCATTTCATGCGTGACGACGACCATTGTCATGCCGTCTTTTGCCAGGCTCCTCATGACTTCGAGCACTTCCCCGACCATTTCCGGGTCAAGCGCAGACGTCGGTTCATCAAACAACATGATTTTCGGTTCCATCGCAAGCGCGCGGGCGATCGCAATCCGCTGCTTTTGCCCACCCGATAACGAATCCGGATACGCGTCCGCTTTTTCTTCGAGCCCAACTTTGCGCAAAAGTTCAAGCGCCTTCTGCTTTGCTGCTTCTTTTGAAAGCTTCCGCACCTTGATTGGAGAAAGGGTAATGTTTTCCAGAACGGTCATATGTGGAAAAAGATTAAACTGCTGGAACACCATGCCGACTTCTGTGCGGATTTTATTGATATTCGTCGACTTATCCGCGATATCAACACCTTCTATGTATACATGGCCGTCTGTGATCGTCTCAAGCAGATTGATGCAGCGCAGGAAAGTCGATTTCCCCGAACCGGACGGGCCGATGACGACGACCACTTCCTGCGGTTTGATCTCGACATTGATGTTTTTCAGCACCTCGTTATCCCCGAAAGATTTTTTCAAATTCACCACTTTGATCATTCTGTTGCCAACCTTCTTTCTATGAAGCGTAAAAGGAAGCTGAGGGAAAGCGTCAAAACGAGATAAAGGAAGGCAGCTGTCAGATACGGCTCCCAAACCCGGTAATACTGCGTTTCCATCGCCTGCGCCCAATATACAATTTCAGGTGCGGCAATAACGGATACGAGCGATGAATCCTTAATGAGTACGATAAATTCATTGCCAAGCGGCGGGATCATCCTTTTAAAAGCCTGAGGCAGAATGACATAGCGCATTGCCTGTACATGGCTGAGCCCAAGCGAACGGGCTGCTTCCATCTGCCCTTTTTCGATGGACTGCACGCCGCCCCGCAAAATTTCCGCCACATACGCGGCTGAGTTAAGCGAAAGGGCAATCACCCCGGCGACAATCCCGTTCGTTTTCCCTAAAAATAGCGGCACAGCGCCGAAGTTGACGATCAAAATTTGCACAAACAGCGGCGTTCCGCGGAAAAACCCGACATAGCACAGGAACGGGAGAGCGAGGATTTTATTCCGTATCATTTCCCCGAGCCCGATCAAGAGCCCTAAAAGCATACCGAACAATATACCCGCCACGGAAAGCCCGATCGTTAAAAGCGTTCCTTTCAACAAATACGGCAAATATTCGATGATGATATCAAAGCGAATATCCATGTGTTTCCTCCCTAGGCCAAAATTGCGCAACCTTAAGTTACGCAATATACAGTTTATGAAGCAGCCGGCGCGCACCGGCTGCACTTGAAAAA
Source organism: Weizmannia agrestimuris (assembly GCF_943193165.1). Classification (NCBI taxonomy): domain Bacteria; kingdom Bacillati; phylum Bacillota; class Bacilli; order Caryophanales; family Bacillaceae; genus Heyndrickxia; species Weizmannia agrestimuris. The sequence goes on along the minus strand of NZ_CALPDC010000019.1, from coordinate 25,015 downwards.
TTATTTCTGCTGGGCTTTCAGTTTTTGAATATCCGGTTCGGTTTTGAACCATTTTTTATAGATTTTGGTGTAGGTGCCGTTGTCGTAAATTTTATTGATCGCTTTGTCGAAATCCGCTTTCAGTTTGCTGCCTTTCGGGAACATCAGGCCGTAATATTCGGCAGGGAACGCCTTCGTATCTTTGATGACTTTCAGCTTTTTGTCCGGGTTGTTTTTCGCGTATTCCTCCACAACCGTATTATCCGCAACGACCGCATCGGATCCGCCTTCGACCAAATCCATGATGGCCGTTGTGTTTTGCTTGAACTTTTTAATGTTTTTGTTATTTTTTCCAAACAAGCCTTCCAATACTTCCTGGGCGGTCGTTCCGCTTTGGACGGCGACAGTCTTGCCTTTTAAATCCGCCGCGCTTTTAATATCGCTCTTTTCCGGTACTAAAATTTCGTTCGTCGACAGGAAATACGGCACCGAAAAATCATACGTCTGCGCGCGTTCTTTCGTGATCGTAATCGAGGAAATGGCCATATCCGCCGATTTGTTTTTCACTTCGACAAACAAAGGATCCCAGCCGATGTTTTTCAACTGGACCCTGTAGCCGGATTCTTTGGCGAGGGCATTCATGACATCGACGTCAAAGCCGATAATCTGCCCTTTATCCATGTATTCAAACGGCGCATACGCAGCGTTCGTGTCGACTTTGATCGTTTTTTTCGTCTCCGTGCCGCTGCTGGTTTTGCTTAATCCGCATGCCGAAAGTGCCAAAACAAGAATCAATGCAAGCACGGATGCCGCAAATTTCTTCATCTTTTTCCCCCCTGTTTTTTCAATTTTCAAATCTACTCAAATAATAGCATAATGTTGTATGTATTTACAAAATTTATTATAACATTAAAATTTGAATTGTTTTTTACTTTTGTAAGATTTTCTGACTAAAATTTTTTGATGTGTAAAAAAAGCGGCGGGCCTGCACCCGCTGCTTTTTTGAAGATTACAATCCAAGTGAAATATATTTGACTTCCAAAAATTCTTCGATGCCGTAGCGTCCGCCTTCCCTGCCGAGCCCGCTCTGCTTGAAACCGCCGAATGGAGCCTGCGGGGTGGACGGGAGCCCGTCGTTCAGCCCGACAATGCCATACTCCAGCCCCTCTGCAATTTGAATGCCTTCCGAAATATTTTCCGTAAATACATACGCAGCAAGACCGTAAATGGAATCATTGGCACGCCGGATCGCTTCATCAATATCCGTAAATTTCGTTACCGGTGCAAGCGGCCCGAATGTTTCTTCTTTCATGCATATCATCTCATCGGTAACATTGGAAATGACAGTTGGTTCAAAGAAAAGCCCATCTTTCGCGCTGCCGCCTGTTTCCACGGTAGCTCCCTTTTCCACCGCGTCTTTGACGTGGTGTTCTACTTTTTCAACCGCATTCCGGTCAATCAGCGGCCCGATATCCGTACCTTCTGCAAGTCCGTCCCCGACACGGAGCGCTTTCACTTTTTCTGTGAATTTCTTGGTAAAAGCTTCATACACTTCTTCCTGTACATATATGCGGTTCGAGCATACACAAGTCTGGCCGGCGTTGCGGAATTTTGCAGCGACCGTGCCCTCAGCAGCTTTATCGAGATCCGCATGTTTCGTGATGATAACCGGTGCATGCCCGCCAAGTTCCAGCGACACTTTTTTCACCGTGTCAGCTGAACCGCGCATCAGCTCTTTCCCGATTTCGGTCGATCCGGTAAAAGTAAGTTTGCGGACACGCTCATCGGCAAGCCACGTGTCCCCGATTTCCTTCGCACTCCCGGTTATCACATTCATGACGCCTTTCGGAATGCCGGCTTTTGCAGCAAGCTCAGCAAGCTTCAAGGCAGTAAGCGGTGTCTGCTTTGCCGGTTTGATGACAACGGTGCAGCCGGCAGCAAGCGCAGGTGCAACTTTGCGGGTAATCATGGCAGCCGGGAAATTCCACGGGGTAATTGCCGCGACAACGCCGACCGGCTGTTTATGGACAAACAGGCGTTTATTGGTAGCGGATGCCGGAATCGTTTCGCCATACACACGCTTTCCTTCTTCGGCAAACCACTCGATAAAGCCATTTGCGTAACGCATTTCCCCGAGTGCTTCCTTGAGCGGCTTGCCCTGTTCAATGGTCATCGTCCTGGCAAGCTCGTTTTCATGTTGACGGATCAGTTCAAACCACGTGCGGAGGTAGGCACTTCGTTCATAGGCAGAAAGCGCCGCCCACGCCGGAAAAGCCGCATGCGCCGCGTCAACAGCGAGCTTAGCTTCCTTTTCCCCGCCTTTTGGAATCGTCGCAATCACTTCGCCGGACGCAGGGTTGTCCACTTTGATTTTTGGCAGTCCTTCCCCCGTCCATCCACCATTCAAGTACATCAAATAGTCTTCCATAGCTCCATCTCCCTTCGAGTAATAGTTTACGATTTTTCAGATGATTTTTCCTGTTTTACGATTGCAAAATTTGTTTCGCATGACAGGTGTGTTCGTGATTTCAGAATTAAATTTGATTCAGCGGAATAGACTGTGAAAGTGACTTATTTCTTATTCAATTAGAAGCCCGTGCCGCAGTGAACGCGACACCAGCGGGTGAATGAAAATCAAGTCGGCACATATTTTCAGAATAGAAATTAAATTCCGACTGGATATATTGAGTGTTTTTCAATTCCTCATAGGTAAAATACTAACTTTGATTTTTAACTGCGTGATCGAGAGACCCAAAGGTTTCAATTCCTCATAGGTAAAATACTAACTACCGGCACATTAGCCCATCCGGTCGGTGATGTATGTTTCAATTCCTCATAGGTAAAATACTAACCAAAATCTGTCCGCTATGGTAAATGACCTAAACACAGAGTTTCAATTCCTCATAGGTAAAATACTAACGCGAATTGAGAGGTAAAGCCCTGCCAGTGTAGGCGGTTTCAATTCCTCATAGGTAAAATACTAACGATCTCGGTCGAGTCGGGGAATTGGTTGCATACGAGTTTCAATTCCTCATAGGTAAAATACTAACGGAAATTAAAGATTTCAATCACATTGAAAATAGACAGGTTTCAATTCCTCATAGGTAAAATACTAACCCCAAAAACTCACTGATATTATAACATTTCTCCATGACTGCTGGAATTTCCTGCTTGCGCAAAAAAATCTCTTCAACATCTAATGGAATCCAGGCAATACCAATAGTGTCAAAGACTTGCCCGTTTTTACAATTTGTCGTCGATCCCCCGGGTTTTCTACGCTAATGGAGGTCGACGACATTTTTGACGAGCATCTTATTTAGGGCTTACTGAACGAATCAGATTTTGGCTTGTATCCGATTTGCCAGTAAATGCTGTTTCAATATTATAGAAGAATCCATCTGCGAAAATGCTAGATTCGCCTTCTTTTACGTTAAATCAGCTATGGAGCGCTTGCGTTAAACCCTCTCCGCCACTTCCACCGCGTGACGGATCAGGCTGCGGACGACGTTGCCGAAATGGGCGAAACGCTGGTCTTGTGTCTGGCCGCGTTTGTAGCGGTAGTAGATTTGCTGGCAAATGCCGGCGAGCTTAAAGTAACCGAAAATCAAGTAATAATCGATGTTCGAGACGTCGCGCCCGCTTTTTTTCGCATAGGCTTCGACAAACTCGCGGCGTGTCATAAAGCCGTCCAGCGTCGTGACGGACGGTTCACCGAGCCCATTTTTGATCAAATCCGGGTCATCTTTTTCCGTCCAGTAGCTGAGCGCAGCGCCAAGATCTGCGAGCGGGTCGCCGATGGTCGCCATTTCCCAGTCAAACAGGCCAGTCATTTCCGAAAAATCTTCGTTAAACATGGCGTTATTCAGCTTATAATCATAATGAATCACGGCTGCACCTTGTTGCGGCGGAATATGATCACGCAAATAATGGATGAGCGGCTCTGCTTCCGGAATTTCATCCGTCTTCGCACGCAGGTAGCGCTCAATCCAGCCGTTCACCTGGCGTTCGAGAAAACCATCCGGCTTTGACATGGAAAGGAGCTCTGTCTTTTCATATGGGATCGCATGCAGTTCCACAAGCCGGTCAACCATGATACCGGAAATCCGCCGGCACGTCTCCTTTGTCGGCTCCACTCCCGGCGGAAAAGCGGTGTCAAGCACAATACCATGCTTTCTTTCCATGAGAAAAAACGGAGCGCCGATCACAGACGGGTCCTCCTCGAAAAGCAACACTTCCGGCGCCGGTGTGAAAAATGGCCGGAGCGCCTTCAGCACGCGAAATTCGCGCCCCATGTCATGCGCTTTCGGGGCAACCGGGCCAAGCGGCGGGCGCCTGAGCACTGCTTCCCACGAACCTGCTTTTAATTGATAGGTCAAATTCGAACGGCCTGCTGAAAATTGTGCGATTCCAAGCGGTACATTCGGCATTTGCGGAAACTTCTTCTGCAGGTATTCCTGCAGCCTGGTTAAGTCCAGTTCTTCCCCTTTGCGGACCGGAATTGTGTCTGAATGCATTTTTCCTCTCCCCCTTGTATCCCGTAATAGGCAGATCGTTTTTCACATCGCCGTCTGCAAATGCTTTTCCAGGATGCCCCTTATGTCATCTGGAATCGGGCGGGATTGCTGCTTATCAAAGTCAAAAAAAAACGACAACCGCTTTCCCCCTTGCGATCATGCGGCCGGTTTCTGCATCCAGAATTTCATGAGCCAGTTCACAGCTCGTATTGCCGAGCTTTGCCACACCGGTCCTGATCGTGAGTTCTTCATTATAAAACGCCTGGCTGACAAAATCGCATTTTACTGAAGCTAAAATAATATTGAAATCTTTTATTTCTACGCTTGCACCAATGCTTTCAAAAAATTTCAAACGGGCATCTTCCAAGTAGATGAAGTAACTGGTGTTGTTAATATGTCCGATAGCATCTGTTTCGCAAAAGCGTGTCCGTAATTTCAATTCATGCAAAAAAATCCCTCCCTTTTGCTTGAACACCATTACGGTAGCTGTAGATTTACAACCTTGCAAGGTCCTGACCATGATTGATCCGTTGCTACAATCCCTTTTTTTCCCAAGACCATTTCTTGTCACAGCTGCCGCAATGTGATGCGCTTTTTCATCCCGTGCAGTCTGCTCATCACAAGGCCGTCCCCAATTCCAGCTGCCGCATTGTAATGCACTTTTTCGATTTCGTGCAGTCCCGCAATACAATCTCATTACAGCAGTTGTACGGTTTTACAACCTTGCAAGGTCCTGGCCATGATTGATCCGCTGCTGTAACCCCTTCTTTTCACAAGGCCATTTTCTGTCAGCTGCGGTAACGTGATGCGCTTTTTCATCCCATGCAGCTCGCTCAATACAAACTCATTGCGAAAGCTGTAGGGTGTTGCACCTTCCAAGTCCTGGCCATGATTGATCCGCTGCTGCAATCCCTTCTTTTCACAAGGCCATTTTCTGTCAGCTGCGATAACGTGATGCGCTTTTTCATCCCATGCAGCTCGCTCAATACAAACTCATTGCGGAAGCTGTAGGTGATGCACATCCCAGGATCCTGGCTATGAATAATTCCGATACTAAACCTCTATTTCTCAAAGCCATTCTCAAATACAGCCGCCGTAACGTAATGTGCTTTTTCAATCCGTTCAGCCCGCTTGCTCGATCTCAAAACAACACCATTACGACAGCTGCATGGTTCTATGCTTTTTCAATCCCGTGCAGGACGATATCCATGAACAGTTCTGCCACTTCTGCCGCCGATTTCCGACCTTCCGGGTTAAACCACTGGTAGCTCCAGTTCACCATGCCGAGAATGGCAAAGGAAGTAAGATTCGCGTCCAGATGCTCCGCAAACTCGCCGATCTCAATGCCTTCCCGGATCAGCTTTTCAACCCCGAGGCGGAAAGCTTCGCGTTTTTGTAAAATCAGTTCGAGCTTTTCACCGCTTAAATTTTTGATCTCCCGGAAAAAGATCAGGGCTTTTGCTTTTTCCGTTTTGATGCTTTCAAGCAGCATCAGGACAAGCGCATGCAGTTTTGCCTTGCACGATGCGTTTTCCGAGAGAATGGCCTTCTGTTTTTCCAAAAGTTTCGTAATATAGTCCATATGAATGTCCATCAAAAGTTGTTCTTTGCTGGAAAAATAATAGTAAAACGTGCCTTTTGTCGCGCCGATGCTGTCGACGATGTCCTGAATGGATGTCTCCGTGAAGCCTTTTTGTTCAAACAAGCGTATGCTGTGTTCCGTAATCTTCGCTTTCATGCCGGTCCTCTCCATCTATTACTATATTAAGAAAATTATATCACATGCCCGGCTTCACGTTTCTGCTCTTACTCGCGCACTTTCTTTTCTTCTTCGCGCAGCTTGCGGCGCAAAATTTTCCCGACATTTGTTTTCGGTAACGCATCACGGAACTCTATGATCTTCGGGCGTTTATACGGGGCGAGATGGGCGCTGCAATATTCGCTCAGTGCTTCTTCCGTCATCTTCTGCCCTTCTTTTAACACGACAAACGCCTTGACCGTCTCACCCCGGTATGGATCCGGCACACCGATCACCACTGCTTCCTGGACGGCGGGATGCGCATACAGCACCTCCTCGACATCGCGCGGGTACACGTTATAGCCGCTTGCAATGATCATATCTTTTTTGCGGTCAACAATATAAGCGTACCCTTCCTCATCCATTTTCGCGATATCGCCGGTGTACAGCCAGCCATCCCGAAGTGCTTCCGCCGTTTCTTCCGGCATGTTCCAATACCCTTTCATCACTTGCGGGCCTTTTACAATCAGTTCGCCCACTTCGCCCGGTTTCAGTTCCTCCGTGCCGGTTGCAACATCGACGATTTTATAATCTGTTGATGGTATCGCGATCCCAATGCTGCCCGGCTTGCGTTTTCCGAAAACCGGATTGCAGTGTGTAACCGGGGAAGCTTCCGAAAGGCCATACCCCTCGACAATGACGCCCCCCCGTTTTTTCTTCAAACTGGCGCAAAAGTCCGAGCGGCATCGGTGCACTCCCGCTGTTGCAGGTCTTAATGGAATCCAGCCCGTACTCCATCGCTTTCGGGTGGTTCGTGATGGCAACATACATCGTCGGGACACCCGGAAAATAGGTTGGCTGCGTTTCCTTGATGGTCTGGAGAACTTCTTCAAGATCAAAACGCGGCAGCATGATCGATTCCGAACCGGTGTAGATTACATAGTTCATGGCACATGTCATGCCAAACACGTGGAAAAGCGGAATAACGGTCAAAATCCGTTCTTCTCCCGGCCCCATGACCGGTTTGAAAAATGCATAGGTTTGCACCAGATTGGCAAGAAGGTTTCGGTGGGTCAGCCTCGCACCCTTTGACCGGCCAGTGGTGCCGCCCGTATACTGGAGTACGGCAATATCCTCCCGGGGGTCGAGCGCAGGAGGGTTGTAATCCGTGCCTGCCTGTAAAAAGGCCTCAAAGGGTTCAGCATCATCCAAAGGGCCGGCTGCCGGCTTAAAACTGGCTGTGACAACATTTTTCAAGGATGTTTCCGGGCGGACGGCCTGCACTTTCGGGTACAAATCATCTAGGACAATGATGGTTTCTGCGCCCGAGTCATTTAATATATGCCTGATCTCCGGTTCGACAAGCATCGGATTGATCTGGACAATCACAGCACCTGCCATTAGCGCACCGTAATAGGACACGACATACTGCGGGCAGTTCGGCAGCATGATCGCCACTCTGCTGCCTTTTTGCACGCCTCTTTTCTGAAGGGCGGAAGCAAAGGCAAGCGATGCTTTGTAAAGTTCCGCATAGGTCGTCTTTCTGCCGTAAAAAGAGAGGTCAGTCCGGTCCGGGTGCTTTTCGGCTGCAGTAACAAGTATTTGGTACAGCGGCGTATCCGGCACTTCAATTTCTTTCGGAATCTCATCGGTATAGACAGCATGCCATACTTTGTTTTCCATTCCAAATCCCCCTTGTTTTTCATTGCCAAATGGACTGTTTCCCTAGGCTTAATAAGGCACCGATTACCGTCCGGCATGTCGGTTTTTAAAGCACATGCATGCCGCCATCGACGAGCAGCACATCCCCTGTCACATAGTCCGAAGCTTGGGATGCTAGAAAAACAGCTGCACCTTTTAAATCCTGATCATTTCCGAATCGGCCGAGCGGCGTTGCTTCCAATATCGGATTTTTGCCGCGTTCAATGATGACTTTGGCCATTTTTGTCGGGAAAAAGCCCGGCGCAATCGCATTCACATTGATGCCGTATCTGCCCCATTTGGCAGCGAGATCTTTTGTAAACGTGATGACCGCCCCTTTACTTGTGTTGTAACCGATCGTGTCCATGATGCGCGGATCGACGCCGCCAAGCCCGGCAATGGAGGCAATATTGATAATCTTGCCGTGCCCCTGTTTGATCATGACTTTTCCGGCTGCCTGGCTCATATGGAAAGTGCCGGTCACATTCGTGCTGATCACTTTTTCCCATGCCTCAATCGGCATCTCTTCGGCAGGCGCCCCCCAAGTTGCGCCGGAATTATTGACGAGGATGTCGATTTTGCCAAACTGCTTCACGGTTTCCGCGACTACTTCATCAACCTGGGTGCGATTTGTAATGTCACACTCCATTGCAAGCGCTCTCACCCCGAGCGATTCGATGCGTGCAGCCGCTTCTTCGCATGCCGCTTTTTTTCTGGAGCAGAGCACGACATCCGCCCCCGCTTCCGCAAATGCCCGCGCGATTTGTTCACCGAGCCCCCTACCGCCGCCTGTCACGATGGCGGTTTTTCCTTTTAAACTAAACAGTTCTAACACGTTCATCGGCCGATCCCCTTTCCTGGTATGGTTTTATCTCAAGCCTTGCAATCTGGTCGAGGTGGACTTCATCCGGGCCGTCTGCAAGCCGCAATGTGCGCGCGTTGGCCCACAGCCGGGCGAGCGGAAAATCGTCCGAAACGCCGGCGCCGCCGAACGCTTGGATGGCACGGTCGATCACAGCAAGCGCCATCCGCGGTGCCACTGCTTTAATCATTGCAATTTCCTTTCTCGCCACTTTATTGCCGACCGTGTCCATCCTATACGCTGCTTTCAATGTCAGAAGCCGTGCCTGCTCGATTTCAATACGCGACTCGGCCACCCACTGCCGGATGACACCCTGTTCGGCGAGTGGCTTTCCAAACGGCGCACGGTTTTGTATGCGCTTGCATAAAAGTTCAAGCGCACGCTCTGCAGCTCCAATCAGCCGCATACAGTGATGGATTCTGCCCGGCCCAAGCCGCCCTTGCGCAATCGCAAACCCTTTTCCTTCCCCCCAAATGATATTTTCAGCCGGCACCCGCACGTTTTCGTATGTAATTTCCGCATGGCCGTGCGGGGCATCATCATAACCTAAAACCGGGAGCATCCGCTCAATCTTCACGCCGGGTGTATCGAGCGGTACGAGAATCATAGACTGCTGTTCGTGCCGCGGTGCATCCGGATTGGTTTTTCCCATGACAATCGCAATTTTGCACCTCGGGTCGCCGGCGCCTGATGACCACCATTTCCGCCCGTTCACAATATATTCATCACCGTCACGTACAATACTGCATGAAATATTGGTCGCATCACTCGAAGCAGCATCCGGCTCTGTCATAGAAAAACACGAACGGATCTCGCCGTTTAAAAGCGGTTTCAGCCATTTTTCCTTCTGCTCATCACTTCCGTACCGGGCAAGCACTTCCATATTTCCTGTATCGGGTGCGTTGCAGTTGAATACTTCGGGGGCGATGATGGATCTACCCATGATTTCGCAAAGCGGGGCATACTCGAGGTTCGAAAGCCCAGCCCCGTATTCATTGTCCGGCAAAAACAAATTCCAAAGCCCATCCTGCTTTGCTTTTGCCTTCAATTCTTCCATAATCGGCGGAACAGCAGCCCACCGTGTTTCCTGTGCATTCAGTTGTTCCTCAAAGATCTTTTCACCCGGATAGACGTTTTCTTCCATAAAACGCTCAAGCTTCGAAATTAGTGCCTTCACTTTTGGTGAGTAATCAAAATCCATATGATTCATCCCCTCCCCGTTGACTAACCGGTTAGTATGTTGATTTCATTATAAACAATCATTTGAAAATTTCAAGAAAAAATAAGCTGAATTTCCTCGCATTGTGTTCAATCTTCCCGGTAAAAAATAAAAAAAGCGGGAAACAAATCTCCCGCTTTTTGAAACAGATTTTTCAGGCCTTGCCAATCAGAGTATTTTCCTCCCCAATTGTCCGAGCGCATAGTGGATGCTGTGCTGCAACGTCTGGAAGCAGTCAAACTGGCTGAAATCAAGCCCGGAAGAAGAAATGGTCATGCTCATCGACGGCGATATACCGACAAGGATCGTTTGCGTGCCGATTAAGGAAGATGCTTTTCCGATATTTTCAATAAACTGGATGCTGTGCGGATCGTCTTCCACATCGAGTGCCGTTAAATCAAGCACCAAATACTTTGCTTTGTACTGCGGCAAATTTTTCAATGTTTTTTCTACCAGCTCTTCGGCACGTTCATCGTCATATTTCCCGATTAAAGGCACGACGACAATGCCGTCTAAAATCGGAATAATCGGTGAGGACAGCTGCTTGACGAGTTCTTTCAGCTCCCGCGTCTTATCTTCGACGAGCGCCTCCAGCTGAATAATCTGCTCAGCTTCTTTTTTCCGCGCCAGCTGGTGAATATTATGTGACACCGTGATATCCGACGGGAAATACTCAATGATCGTGGAGTCGTGGCCTTCGATCTGATACCGGACGACTTTATACCATATATTTGTATGGAACAGTCCGGTAAAAATACCAGCGTAGTGGGCAGGCAGAAAATTGCTGCCCGTTTTCTTTCCCTGGGCCACATTGATTTTATGCTCCCAGCTGTCTTTCAGCTCAATCGTCAATGTCTTCTGATCAAAGTTCATGTCTTTCATCACGGCTCTTCCCCAGCCCGCTGATGCGTAAGTAGTGGTAATGAGTTCAGACGCCTTTTTCACATCGAAATCTTTGATTCTATTAAAATAGTTGGCAACGAGCAATCCTTGACGGAAACCCGCTGTTTCAAAGACAACATTGGATGCTTCTTCCCCGGATATTTCTTCAATTGTAGTAAACAGATCGCGCATCGCGGTTGGAATCCAGAAAAGGACTGCATCCTCCCCTTCGAAAATGAATCTTCCTTTTTCCAATTCCCATTCAAATTGAAGACCGCCCACATGTATATTCGGATGTTCGCTCACAGAATATCCCCTCTATTATGTACAATAAATTGTATTCTTATTATACCGGTTCAGTTTTCTTGCGTCTATTGATACGAGTTTTGTAATGTGACAAAATTCGCGTGCTTGCAGGAAAATGTGCTCACACACCAGGGCCTTACTTTCAAAGAAATTTGCTTATACGAAAAAAAGGCGGGATCACCCCGCCGTCCATCTTAATTAATCATCTAAATTGACATTATGGTAAATTTGCTGGACATCTTCCAGGTCTTCCAGCACATCAATCAGTTTTTCGAATTTCTCCCGGTCCTCATCCGGTAATGTGACTTCGTTTTGCGGCAACATTGTCAGTTCGGCAACGGTAAATTCCGTAATGCCGGCATTTTCAAAAGCTTCCTGAACCGCATGAAACTGGTCCGGTTCCGCGTAAACAATAACGGCACCGTCTTCTTCAAAGACATCGCGGACATCAATATCAGCTTCAAGCAAAAGTTCCAGCACTTCATCCGCTGTTTTCCCTTCAATGCCAAAGACTGCCGTTTTATCAAACATATACGCGACTGAACCGCTCACCCCCATATTGCCGCCGTTTTTCCCGAAAGCGGCGCGCACTTCGGAGGCGGTCCGGTTGACATTGTTCGTTAACGTATCGACAATGATCATCGAGCCGCCCGGGCCGAAGCCTTCATAACGCAGCTCGTCATAGTTTTCATCAGCGCCGCCTTTTGCTTTTTCAATCGCGCGGTCAATGATCGCTTTCGGCACGCTGTATGTTTTGGCACGCTCGAGCACCATTTTTAATGCGCTGTTTGCCACCGGATCCGGCACACCCTGTTTCGCAGCAACATAGATTTCGCGGCCGAATTTCGCATAAATGCGGCTCGTATTGGCATCCCTTGCTGCTTTTTTATCTTTTATATTATTCCATTTGCGTCCCACGGGGATCACTCACTTTCAACAAAAATTCGAATGCTTCCGTACTTGCCCATTGTTGAATTATACACCAAAAGCTTTCCGGTGGGGGAAAATAATTGAAAAAACATCCCGGCTGACAGTATAGCCGGGATGTCCCGGCATTCTTGATATGCCGGTTTTTTCGTTCTTTTCGCTGATGTCCCGGATGACCTTTCCGCAGTTTTGCCATTTTCCATTGGTTTTTGGAAAATGGCTGGTTTTTCAGATCCGCTTTCCATTGATTTTTGGTTCCGCTTTATTTCCTCAAGCCATTTCTATTTCGCCGGTTTCTTGAAAACCGCAGATTTTTTTAAAATTCCACCATTCTTAAAGGTCCAGAAACACAGGGCTCCACACGCATGCGGCATGCTGGTTTTTGTTTCTCACTTTCGTTTCGTTCGTATCCCGGACCCTGTTGCCACAACCAGGCCGCCGAGCACATCTGCAATCAAATCGGTCATCGTATCCTTGTTTCCGCCGCCCTGCAAAGTAGTGCCAAAAAATTGGTCACCCGAAAACTCATAGATCTCCCACATTACACCGCCAAGCGCGGCAAACCCAAGCACAAATAAAAATACAAACCATGCGGAGATCGCCTTGCCCGCATCCCGGTGCACAAGCCGTTCATAAAGTGCGATCGCGGCAAATCCAAGAAGAAGGCCACTCACGAAATGCAGGAAGGTGTCCCACCAGCCTAAGCCGTACCAGCCACGGATCGATCCGAAATATTGGGAGCCGGTTAAAAAAAGAAAATAAGAAATGACAAGGGGCAGGTGGAACCGAAGGCGCGGAACCCACGAAAGGATAAGCGGAATTGCGCCCGAGATCACCCCGCCCGCAGCGACCGCAGCCTTCCAGGACGCGCCGGCCGTATATTGCATGGCGCATAAAACGGCCATCCACAGTACATAAACCAAGCTGATTCCAAACACAATTTTCCGGTCCATATTTCCACTTTCTTTCTTATACATTTTGTTTCCTGAATCCAGTATATATCGCAATCAGCACCCCGCCAAAAAATCCGGCCAGCAAGTCCACCATCGTATCGGTATTGCCGCCACGCTGCATCGTATGGGAGGCAATTACATCCCCCAAAAATTCATACATCTCCCAAAGAACGCTCCCTGTTATCGCAAGCCCGAGGGCAAACAATGCGGGAATCAAGCGCGACATGCCCCGCCTTGCCGTCTCCGGAACCAGTATTTTATACAGCGTAACGCCGATACAAGCTGTAAAAATGCCCTTATAAAAGTGAACGGACGTGTCCCACCACGAAAAACGCCCGTAAAATCCGGCGATCGAACCGAGGCAGATGGAACAAATCACGAAAATATACCAGCCAATAATCGAGGGCGTATTGATCCGGTTATGTTTTAAAAATAATAAGCCGAGCGGCAGCGCACTTAACACAATCCCGCCGGCCGCAATTCCCCACCGCAATGTATCATGCTTTATAATAAAATAGACCATAAGCCCGGCCAAAAGCAACATCATGCCGGTACTGAGCAGTATAATGATGATGCGTTTCACCTTTCCACCCCGTTCTGTTCTTTTCCAAAAATAGGATACCCTTTCTTTTTCCATTTCATCCTATATAAAATGAACATAGGGTTTGCTGAACGAATCCAATTCTACGTTTGTACCCAATTTGTCAGCAAGATCTAGAAGAATCCATCTGCGAAAATGCGATTCTGGTGCAAGCTTTTCCCTGGATTTTTTATAAAATCCTTGCACCTTGCATTAAATTTTTGCTTAAGCTGTCAGCATCCTTGCCAAATTTAGGAATTTTGCTTATTCAGCAAACCCTATGTTAAGGAAGCATGGAAAAAAGACGTTGCTCCTTTACATAGAGCTCGTCTACGTTAAGAAAGCACGAAAAAACGAAGACCTTCCTTCACATAGGGCGCGTCTAAGTTAAGAAAACACGGAAATTCGATGACCCTCCTTCACATAGAACCCGTCTACGTTAAGAAAGCGCGGTAATACAAAGGCCTTCCTTCACATAGAACCCGTCTACGTTAAGGAAGCACGGAAATTCGAATGCCTTCCTTTACATAGAGCCCGTCTATGTTAAGAAAGCGTAGAAAAATGACGTTGTTCCTTCACATAGAAGGCGTCTACATTAAGAAAGCACGAAAAAACGAAGGCCTTCCTTCACATAGAACCCGTCTATATTAGGGTTTGCTGAACCCCGGATCCAATTCTGCGTTTGTACCCAATTTGTCAGCAAGATCTAGAAGAATCCATCTGCGAAAATGCGATTCTGTCTTCTCTATACGTTGGATCAACTTTTTCATGGGTCTTTCATAAAACCCTTGCATTTAAATTTTTTCCTAAGCTGTCAGCATCCTTGCCCACATCTATGAATTTTGCTTATTCAGCAAACCGTACATAGATTTTTCTCGTCAAAATTCAAGGTTAGATATGGCTTTTGGCAACGCATAAGGAGCAGGAATGTTAAGCCCAACTTATATAGCCGACAAACCGCTGATCGTAAAAACATCCGTATGAGCGGCGTTTTCTTTTCCAAAAAGTATTTAAAACATTTCAATTTTAATGATAAAATAAGCTAGGGAGGTGTTTTATGAAAAAAGTTTTGTTTGCATGCTTGGCCCTGCTGTTGCTCTGTGTTCTCACCGGATGGAATCTGCTTGGGAAAAGCGGGAAGCCTGCCAATGCCAACACATTTAAACCGGCAAAACTAACGGCAAATGAAGAAGCCATTTTACACGCTTCAACGGACAACTCTTTTCTTTATCAATACCGTGTCGACCCTAACAAGTATAAATCCGTTAGAATCTGGCTGGAAGAATACAAATACGGAAAATTGGTGAATGACCATCTTTTTGAACTAGAAGGGGAAGCGGGGAAGAAAGGGACAATTATGTTCACAGCCTCTCCGGTAAGCGAAAACAGCAAACGTTATAAGGTCATCGAAGGCATCTATACGGGTAAAGGCAATACCACTTTCAGCACATTTAAAACTTTCCCGGCAGCAGGGGATAAAGACATCAACGCGTTTTCCTTGAGCGGCGTTGACAGCGCGGAATCGGCAAGCGGCAAAAAGATTTTAGGAGCCATTGGTTTTTCAAAAGATGATTCTGCCCCGGCCCCTCCGCTTCATGACTTTGAAGACCTGAAAAAACACAAAAAGGAAATACAATCTTACGCAACCCTTTTAGTGGTGCGGTGCGAATTTAAAAATAACAAGCGCAGCGCATGAACAGACGGCGGGTCATGATATCCGCCGTTTCCCTGTAATTACCGCCATGTGCGGACAGAAAGGAGCGGATGCGCATTTTGCTGCTTTTCAGTGCACACAAAAAAGACGCTGAGACACATCTCAACGCCCTTATGATTTGTTCGGAGCTTTTTCAGCGTGCCTGTGGTTCTTTTTCGCGGCCGTTTTTATCTACAAAATCTTCGTGGTGCGTAGAATACATGGCCATCGGTTCTGCATCCGGGCACATATAGCGGACGGCGCTGTTTAAAGCAACCGGGCCTTCCGCAAACCCCCCGGCAATCAATTTTAATTTGTGCGGGTAAATTGCCGCATCCCCTGCCGCGAAGATCCCGGGTATATTCGTTTCCATCGCGCCATTGACCTCGATCCGCTCGTCTTTCATTTTAAGACCCCAGTTTAAAATGCCGCCATAATCACCCTGAATGCCGTGGTTCACGACAACTTCATCGGCTTCAAGCCATATTTCTTCGCCCGTCCCGACCTGTTTCACCGCAACGCGTTCGATCCTATTACCAGTCCCGTGCAGAGCTGAAATGCAGTAAGGGGTAAAAAGGCGTGCATTTTTCACCATTTCGGACACATCGTATTCATGCCCGCTGAATGCTTCCCGCCTGTGGACGATCGTAATGCTTTCGGCGATCCCGGCCAGTTCGTTTGCCCAGTCGACTGCCGCATTCCCGCCGCCAGAAATCAGCACCCGCTTGTTGCGGAAACGATTCAAGTCATCAACGGCATAATGGAGATTGCCGGATTCATAGCGCTCTGCCCCCGGAATATCAAGCTTAATCGGTTTAAAAATGCCCGCCCCGACAGTGAGGATAACCGTTTTGGTCAAGTGAAGGCCGCCATTTTCCGTACTTAACATAAAGATACCGTCCGGGCGCCGCTGTAATCCGGATACATGCTGATGAAAAAGGATCGTTGGCGAAAAAGTTTCCGCCTGCCGGATCAGTTCCTTAACAAGATCCCCGCCTGTTATTTTCCGGATCCCGCCAATATCCCGCAATGTTTTTTCCGGATAAAACATCGTGATTTTTCCGCCCAGCTGGCCGCTAGATTCCAGCACTTTCGTCTTTAATTTTCGCATGCCGCTGTAAAACGCCGTAAACAAGCCAATCGGCCCGCCGCCAATAATGGTTACATCGTAGATTTCATGGTCCAATGCCAAGATCCTCCAATCCCGCTCATAAAAAAAGTGGCTACGCCATTTGTGCGCGTACTTCTTTATACGGTTTAATCAAATCATAGGAAAGGCAAACCGGTTTTTTGCACCTCGGATCAAGCGCAATTTGGGCATCCAATCCGAAACATTCCCGCATCATTTCCGCTGTCACCACAGCTTCGGGGCTGCCCTCGTAAAGGATTTCGCCATCTTTCATGGCAACGATATGGTCCGCAAAACGGGCGGCCTGGTTTAAATCGTGCAGCACCATCACGATCGTGCGGTGCTCCATTCTGTTCAGCTCCTGCAAGAGTTCCAGCACTTCCAGCTGATGGGACAGGTCCAGATAGGTTGTCGGCTCATCCAGTAAAATCATTTCGGTATCCTGCGCAAGTGCGAGCGCAATCCAGACCCGCTGCCGTTGCCCGCCCGAAAGCGCATCCACAGGACGGTCTTTCAATTCTTCCGTCCCGGTCATTTCAAGGGCCCGGTGAATGGCTTTCCAATCTTCACGATTCAGCTTTCCAAACCTTTTTTGGTGCGGGTACCTGCCATAAGATACAAGTTCCGAAACCGTCAGTCCTTCCGGCACACTCGGAGACTGGGGCAAAATCGCAAGCTTTTGCGCAATTTTCTTTGTTGATTGTCTTGCCAGTTCTTTTCCATCCAAATAAACGGACCCGTTTTTCGGAAAGAGAATGCGCGCCAATGCCTTCAGCAAAGTGGATTTGCCGCATCCGTTCGGGCCGATGATCGCCGTCATTTTTCCGGCTGGTATATTTAAATTTAAGTTTTTAATAATTTCATGATCTCCATAGGCAACTTTTAAATTTTCTGCACAAAGCTTTGGCATCTCAGTTCCTCCTATGAATCTGGCATTAAATGAAAATGATTCTTAATATCAATTTCATTCTATAAGGTTTCCAAATAGGTGTCAAATCGATTTTTCACCGGCAATCTCCAGGTTTTTCCGCAATTTAAGCATTTCCTGCTGCCCTTCCTGTACTTTTGAAATTTTGCAAATTTTTTTCGGAGGAAAGGCTCTCCTTTTTTGGGCCTTTCCAGTTGGAATAAGGGTGTTCTTCCCCCGTATCCGCATGATGCCGGGTTTGGAAACATCAATATGTTCTTCCCGCAGCCAAAGCCGTCCATGCAACATGGACGGCAGGCCGCGAAAAGGATTATTTGATCGTTTTTAATACATCCCGGATCATCTCTTTGTTTGCAATCGCGCCAGAGTAAAGCCAGCCGGTATCAGCAGAAAATTCAGCTACATGGTGTTTCTTGACGGCAGGAATGCTTTTCCATAATGCATTGTCCAGCTCTGTTGCGTGGGTTTTATCGCTGTTAATCAAAAAAATATAGTCTGCATCCAGCTCGGTTAATTTTTCAAGCGAAATAGCATTCCAGTTGCTGGTTGCTTTTGCAGAAATTTCATTTACAACAGCCGGCACCTTCAAACCTAAATCATTGTACAGGACGTCCCCACTTGATACATTTTTCGATACGATAAAAAATTTATTGTTCACAAGCCAGATTGCAGCAGCAGAAGGCGCTTTTCCGTTTTTCGCCAGTTGTGCTTTTGCTTTCTTGGCTGTTTTTTCATAATCTGCGAGCACTTGTTTTGCCTTTGCTTCCTTGTTCAACACTTTCCCAACAGTAAGCAGTTCTTTTCTCCAGTCACTGTTTTGCTTTTTGCTTACGACAAAGGTCGGAGCGATTTTGCTGTATTGTTCATACTTCCCGCCTTCCACCATACTGGCATCGTCAATCAGGATTAAATCCGGCTTGAATTTTTGCACTTGTTCATAAGGCAGGTCGTAAGAAATAGCCGGTACCCCTTTCAGTAAATCGTCCTGCAAATATTCCTGAATGCCGTTGCTGACACTCCATTGTGCGACAGGCTTCACCCCGAGTGCAACAAGATGGTCTTCCAAATAAGTCGCAATGACGCGTTTCGGATGAGCCGGCACTTTTACTTTATGCCCCATCACGTCTGTTACCGTCCGGGTTTTTGAACCGCCGGCAGGCTTGTTTCCGTTTCCATTTCCGGACTGGCTGTTCCCGCAGGCAGCAAGGGCAACGGACAGAAAGACAATCCCGCATATTTGGAAAATCTTTTTTAATTTTAGATTGTAAGACATTTTCATCCCCCTGGCATTATGTTAAAATATTGTAGACAGATAAATGATAATGATTATCAACATCAATTAAAGCGAAAATTTTTCATTCTGTCAATCTTTTTTCTTTTTGAATCATAAATTTTTAACCGTATCGAAATAGAAGGAAGGAAGTCAGGGATGGCAAAAGCGCACACAAGTAAAGCGGCACACCGCGTGCAGGATCAACCGTATAAAAAACGACTGGCTTATTTTATCCTCGGCTTCGGGTGGATTTTTATCATACTTGCCGTCGCGGGTTCCATTCAATTGGGTGCATCGAATGTCGGCTATACAACTGTATGGAAAAGTTTGTTTTTTTATGATGCAAACAACCCGGCCCATGTCGTCATCCATGAATTGCGGCTGCCGCGTGCCATTGCCGCTTTATGCGTCGGTGCCGGGCTGGCCGTTTCCGGTTCGGTCATGCAGGGAATGACGCGAAATCCGCTCGCATCCCCGTCTATTTTGGGGGTAACCTCGGGATCCCTTTTTCTTATGGCGATTGCCTATGCTTTTTTTCCGGGCATTTCTTACAAGAGCCTGATTTTCATATCTTTTGCCGGAGCCGGTTTGGGGGCGGCCCTCGTTTTTTTAATCACAGCTTTATCCAGAGGCGGGAACACCACTGTGAAGCTGGCGCTTGCCGGATCAGCCGTTACTTCTCTGCTTAGCGCCTTATCTACGGCGATCGGGCTTCGTTTCAACATATCAAAAGATTTGAGCTACTGGTATGCAGGCGGCGTGAGCGGTGTGCAATCCAGCCAGCTCAAGTATGTCATTCCGGCCATCATTGCCGGTGTGATTATCGCCATTGCCATCTCGCGCGCCGTCACCATTTTAAGCCTCGGGGAGGAAATCGCAAAAGGACTCGGCCAAAATACGGTATTTGTTTATATCGCAGGCATTGTGGCCGTTCTTTTGCTGACAGGGGCGGCTGTATCCATTGCCGGGATGATCGGGTTTGTCGGATTGGTCATCCCGCACATTACCCGCTTCCTTGTCGGATCGGATTATAGTTTGATCATCCCTTGTTCAGCGATTCTGGGCGCCCTTTTGTTGATCATTGCCGATGATGCTGCAAAAATGATCAATGCCCCTTTTGAAACACCAGTAGGCGCAGTAACCGCCATCATCGGCGTCCCATTCTTTCTCTATTTGGCACGAAGAGAAGGGGGCGGATTGTAGTGGAAAAACGGCTTGCAACCGACAAACGGAAATTCAGCATGCTTTGCACTATCCTACTTGTTTTGCTGATCGTCCTCTTTTTTGCCAGCATCCGGACGGGCACGATGAACATTCCGTTTCCGCAAATATGGTCTGCCTTTTTCGGCAGTGATGTTGGCAACCAGCGGATGACCTTGTTTGAATTCCGTCTGCCCCGGATCGTGCTCGCGATGCTGATTGGCGCCGGAATTGCCGTTTCAGGCGGCATTCTCCAGAGCATTTCCAGAAACCCGCTTGCAGATCCCGGCATTATCGGCGTGAATGCAGGGGCAAGCTTTTCCGTTGTATTATATACATTCTTTTTTAAAGGCACGGCCTTTCTTGCCGGGGTAGTTTCTATTTTTGTCATGCCGTTTTTCGCATTAACCGGCGCCTTTCTTTCGGCGATCCTCGTCTATTTGCTTGCCAAAAAAGGCGGAAGCGTGGCGCCCGGTCGTCTCGTTCTAACAGGTATTGGATTAAATGCGGCTTTTAATGCGGCAACAACAGTCCTGCAAATGAAAATGGATCCCCAAGATTTTACAAAAACGCTGACCTGGATATCCGGAAGCATTTGGGCAACAAACTGGGATTATGTCCTTGTCACTTTGGCCTGGCTGGTTGTTCTGCTCCCATTTGCTATATACAAAGCCCGTTACTTGAATATTATGCGTCTGGATGAGCCGGTCATCACAGGGCTCGGGGTGCCGCTTGAAAAAGAAAGACTGAAACTTCTCGGGACCGCGGTCGGGCTGGCCGGATGCTGTGTAGCGGTCGGGGGCGGGATTACGTTTCTCGGCCTGATTGCGCCCCACATTGCCCGCGGGATTATGGGGACAAAACATGAATTTTCCCTGCCCTTAACGGCGCTGATTGGGGCAAACATTTTGCTTTTGGCTGATACAGTCGGGAGAGTCGTGATACCTTCCATGGAACTGCCGGTCGGGATTGTCATTTCAATCCTCGGCGCACCATACTTTATTTATCTGCTGATACGGACAGCATAATGCATAATAGTAAAGCACACGGAAGTCCCTTATTCATTCCGTTGGAAAAATTTTGCACATGCCCAGAGCGGAAAGATATTTACAATTTTTAAATTTTTCGCTACGATAACAACAGTGATAAAAAAGGAAGGCTGATTTTATGATATTCGGGCTCGATCCATCCATGTTGGCACTGTTAGTTGGTTTTGGGTTTTGTGCAGCTTTTATTGATTCTGTTGTCGGCGGGGGCGGCCTGATTGCCCTGCCTGCCCTGCTGTTTACTGGGCTTTCGCCGTCTGCAGCGGTTGCTACCAACAAACTCGCGGGGACAATGGGGTCATTTACAAGCACATTTGTATTTTATCGTTCCGGGAAACTTGATTTATCTTCCATTTATAAAATGTTTCCGCTCACCTTTTTCGGTTCGATGCTCGGCGCTTACACCGTCCATCTCATGGATCCGGATGTGTTAAAACCATTGATGCTGATCATGCTTGCCGCAGTCGGCATCTATACGGTGACGAAGAAAGACTGGGGAAAAATCATGGCGTATAAAAAGTTATCCGTCCGCCGGCTGATTTTGTTTACGGCACTCATTTTTCTGATCGGTTTTTACGACGGATTTCTCGGCCCGGGCACCGGTTCCTTTTTAATGTTTGCCTACCTCATGATCGGGTTTGACTTTTTAAAAGCAGCCGGAAACGCGAAGTTTTTAAATTTTGGCAGCAATATCTCGGCCCTCCTTATGTTTATTTTTTTAGGGCAGGTTCATTATGCCTACGGGATTCCGATGGGCCTTGGGCAAATCGCCGGCTCCATCATCGGCTCGCGGTTCGCGATCAAAAAGGGGAGCGGCTATGTGCGCGCGCTGTTTATCGCCGTCACATTTTTGCTGCTTGCCAAAAATACATATGATTATGTACACGCGTTTCTTTTCGGCTGACAAAAAGGTTAGATGAAGGATCACGTTTTTGCCATGCAACCCGGGGGATGCTTTTTGTGCAGCTCGCCGGGATTTTTTATGGAGGTGTTTGAAATGAACAAGTCCTGGCTCATTGTTCTTGTTGGTGCTTTTTTCGAAGTCTTTTGGGTCATCGGGCTAAAGCATGCGGATAATTTGTTAGAATGGGCGGGCACGCTGGTTGCCATTACTGCAAGCTTTTACGCACTCATTGCGGCAAGCAAGGATTTGCCGGTCGGAACGGTGTATGCCGTTTTTGTCGGGCTCGGCACAGCCGGAACGGTTTTTTCCGGAATCGTATTTTTCGGCGAGCCGTTCAGTTTCATAAAAATTGTTTTGATTTTCATTCTGCTGGCGGGCATTATCGGCTTAAGGATTGCGGAAAATGAAAAAAGCAGCGGGGAGGCGGATTCTTGATGGCTTGGGCTTCTCTACTCATTGCAGGGTTATGTGAAATGCTCGGCGTGGCCGCCATGAATATGGTAAACCGCCGCCGCAATCTGCAGTCTGTGCTGCTCATGGTGCTTGCTTTCGGCGGAAGTTTTTTGTTTATGTCGTTTGCGATGCGGACATTGCCGATGGGCACGGCCTACGCCGTCTGGACAGGAATCGGTGCAGCAGGGGGCGCAATTGTCGGCATGTTATTTTTTGGAGAATCAAGAGACTGGCGGAGAATTGTTTTTATCACGATGATTTTAGGCGCAGCGGTCGGGCTGAAGCTGGTATCATGACCGCCACGCGGTGTTATGCATGTTTTCCTTTTAACGCCAAAATGAAAATGGTGCTGATAATCATCAGCGCACCGGCCCAGTCAAAAAAACCGAGCGGAACATGGAGCCACACCACAGTTAAAAATGCGGCGGAAAGCGGCTCTGCTGTGGCAAGTACGGTTGTTTCTGATGCACTTAAATATTTCAGCCCTTCCAAATAGCAAAGAAAGGCAACCAGCGTTCCAAATAAAATGACAAAAGCAATCCCCGGCACCGCGGCCGGAGAAAAGTTCCCAGCTGCATGCCACGGCGGATGAATGAAACTTAAGACCGCGCCCCCAATTAGCATCCCCCAGCCGACGGTTACGTCCGCACCCCATTGGTGAAGGAGCTTTATCGGCTGGAGTGTGTAAAAAGCAGCGGTAAAAGCCGTTAAAATACCCCAGAAAAGCGCTTTTCCCGAAATGGATAGCGTCGTAAAACTGCCGTGTGTGACAAGCAAAAATGTTCCGGCAACTGCAAGAAAGACGGCAAATAACGTACGCCGGCCAGGCATTCTCCTGAATCGGGCGGCCAAAAAACACGGCACAATGACACACTCGAGGCTTTGCAAAATGGTTGCTGTTGCTGCATTGCCGTACCGGATAGCGGCAAAATAGGTGTACTGGACGCCGAGCATGCCGAAAACCGCAAAAAAAATCAGATCTCTCCGTGAAGCCGGGTCTTTCCATACCCCTGTGACACGATTTCTTTCTCTTCCGTAACAAAATCCGAGCAAAAGCAGGCCGGATACAAGCAGCCGCATGACCGTGAGCCATTGCATATCCATTTGCAAATGCTGGAACAAATATTGCGCAATCGTACCGGATACACCCCATAGTACCGCGCCTGATAAAACAAGCGCGATTCCTTTCGCTCGTAGTGTATGCGCTTCTGTTGCAAGCTGCTGGACAACTTTTTCCAATCTATTCCCCATCTTTCTATTCTGTTTGGCTGTCTTGTGGAAATGGCGGTCCGCATCCGTGCCGGTTGCCCGGAAGATGCTTTCCATGCTGCTTGATTGTTTTTACCCGGCGCATCTTTCAAGGACCGATGCCGCGCTAGGCTTTACTGCTGTTTTACTTTCTCCCTGAATTTTTCCGGCATCATCACCATGATAACTTCCCCTGTTACGACCACTTTATCTTCCGCAAATACTTCTGTGTTGATCCGGTACTTTTTGGGATGGATCTCGGTAACGGTTCCTATTGCCTTAAGCGGCACACCAAGCGGGGTAGGGTGTTTATATTCCACTTTTAATGTGCCGGTTACAAACCGCGGCGGCTCTGTCCCGTCGCCAAGTTCGTTGCCGTTTTTCCGGAGCACATACAGCGATGCGGAACCGGCGCTATGGCAGTCAATCAGCGATGCTACGATCCCTCCGTAGGCAAACCCCGGGATCCCCCCCCATATATTCAGGAAGCGGCGTATAAATCGTGATGGTTTTGTCCCCCAGCCAGCCCGTGCGAAAATGATGGCCTTTTTCATTCAGCCGCCCGCAGCCGTAACAAGTTGCAAATGAATCGGGATAGTAATCCTGAACTGCCTTTGTAACACTTTCCTCCATTTCCTCACCCCTTTTTTATTCTATTTAAAATTATAATACATTTTGCACGAAATTTTAACAGCTGTATTTTTAGAAAGTTTGGCCATATAAAAAGCACCGGCAAACAGATGTCCGGTGAAAATCTTTTTTTACTTATAAATTTTCCAGTTGCTGTTTTATTTTTTCCACTTCTCTCTGGCTCAGGCCAGTTTTTTCCACAATTAATTGAAGCTCCATACCCTCTTGCAACATTTTGATGGCAATTGGAATCGTTTGTAACATTTCTTTTCTCTCTTCTTCTCTTCCCTTCTCTACTCCTATTTCAATTCCTTCCTCTTTCCCCTTCTTATACCCGCGGTCAAAATAGGAATTCGGCAGCTTCAATACTTGCTCTGCCTCGTCATAACTCGGGTTCAAGGCTTTTCCCCTTCTATCTGCCTTTTGATCTTCATGATCTCGTCTTCACTCAAGCCGGATCCCTGGGCAATGACCTTCACATCCACTTGATTTTTTAGAAAATTGATAATCAATCGTTCTCTTTCTTTTTCTCTGCCTTCCTCTTTCCCCTTCTTATACCCGCGGTCAAAGTAAGAATTTGGCAAGTCCAGGACAACTTCTTTTCCATCCACACCAGGCAGCCTGACTTCCATCTTATGAATGCTCCAATTGTTGTTTTATTTTTTCCACTTCTCTCTGGCTCAGGCCAGTTTTTTCCACAATTAATTGAAGCTCCATACCCTCCTGCAACATTTTGATGGCAATTGGAATCGTTTGTAGCAATTCTTTTCTTTCTTCTTCCCTTCCTTCTTCTCTGCCTTCCTCTTTCCCCTTCTTATACCCGCGGTCAAAATAGGAATTCGGCAGCTTC
>NZ_CALPDC010000018.1:0-51745 GCF_943193165.1 Weizmannia agrestimuris | reverse complement strand
TTCATCCGGGGACTGGAAAAGAAACAGGGTATGGAAGTCCGCCATGCCATTCTCTATGAAGGTTGGGAAACCAATGGTAAAAGGGTCTCCCTGCGTCAGCCCACAGTCATCATGACGACGGAAGACATTCAGACATTTTGGGATGAAGTCCAAGCCACAGCTGCCAACACCTACTCCCTCGAAAAAACGCATGTCATTACAAACAGTGATGGAGGTGCGGGATACACAGCTGAACGGTTTCAAACAGCTTTCTCACAGTCGGAATTTCCGGTGCTCAACCAGCTGGATACCTACCACGTTGCACAAGCCATCATAAGGACATTTGGGGGCGGAAAGAGCGAGATCAAGGAGCAAATTAGAAAAGCGATTAGAACGCATGACCTGGACCAATTCACGTTATATTTGGATACGCACGAAAGCACCTTGACGGATAAAAAGGCTCTCAAGAAAATCAAGGAATTCCGTTCGTATATCTTGAAAAACTGGGACCGCATTTTTGACTGGAGAGACAGGGTGAAAAACGTGCCGGAAGGTGCGAGAGGCCTAGGAGCGATGGAATCGAATCAAAGGCATATCTCCTTCAGGATGAAAAAAAGGGGCATGCATTGGAGTGAACTTGGCGCAGAAGCCATGGTGAAAATCAAACAAGGCATACTCAATGGGACATTTAAGCAAAATATTAGAGCTTTCGTTTTAAGCCTGGCTCAGTGGGGACTGATCGTTGAGGCGCGCGAAATTTACGAGACTCCTGCGGGAAAAGCGAGCCAGGAGAGACCCCGCAGCGAGGTACGAGCGAGGAGGCTCGCCGGCCGCCCGCGGAAAGCGAGTGAATTTCGCGCGCCTCAACATCCCCGTTATCCATCTTTATACGAAAATACTACATCTTTTCCGAAAATTACACCGAGCAAGTAAAGCACGGTAGCCGAAAGTGTACAAAAAGAGTGTCTTGGAATACCCGATATTTAAACCTTGTCGAGAAAAACTTGACACATACGTCTCCTTTCCGCACTGGACATCAACGGAAATGTGTATTATGCTAAATAGTTGAATTATCATCTGTCACAATCGAAGCAGCTACCTGCTTTTTGTTTACATATTTTACTAAGGAAGTGTGTCGTCCTATGGCCGCCTTACTGAATGATTATGCCAAAAAACTTCAGAACCATTTGCAGCCGGAGCGCGATTCCCACCAGAAACTGGTGCAAAAAGGGCTGCTGTTGTACCGCCAGCATCTAGTCCATGACAAACGGATTTCGGGACGGTTTTTGCGCGGGAAAGTTCAGGATGTGACACCGGTGGATTGCGGGCTGGATCTTTTTGACCCGTTGTTTTTTGATTGTTCCTGCCCCCATGACGGTTTTTGCCGCCACCTGATGGCTTTGTTTTTCTCTGCCTATAGTGAAGAAAACAGTGTGTTTGACTGGGTCCGGGAGTGGAAGCGACGCAGTACGGACGGGGACATTCTGCAATCCGTGAAACGGGCAAGCGATTTGCTGGAGAAAAAGGCGGAAACATCCGGGCAAAACATCAGCATGTGGCTGGACGATTTCCATACCGCTTTTGAAGAGATCAATGTGAATGATGAATTTCTTCTCGATCTCTCGGCAAGGGAAGTATACCGCCGGCTTACCCTTTTTTTGCCTGTCGAACGGGAATGGGAGCCGCTTTACAAACTGACTGCTGCCTATGAATTGTTTAAGTACATTAACACGATTTGTTTGAAAAATGACTTTTTTTCGTCCACGGCTCTCATGCAATTTTTGTCCGGCGAAGCGGAAGAAGCGGCAAACCAGCTGTCGTCCGCAGCGCTCCCGTTTGTTTTTGATCCGTTTATCGCTTATTTCCGCGAAAACACCCGTGAGCTGGCAGAAAGTGTATCCCTCTACGAACTTGAAACCGTTGATTTTTACCGAATCCTCTGGTCGCGCCTGCTAAAGAAAGAAAATTGGCGGAAAGAGGAAGAGGCGCGTTTAAGGAAGGAAATTTTAAACAGCATTGATGCCGGTGAAAATCTCTCCTCCACGAAGGTGCTCTGCTTCATCCATCTCGCCTTTTTGCTCGGGAATGACGACACCGCGCTGTTTTTTCTCAGGCAGCTGGCTCAAAGCGGCGTCAATACAGCCGTATATATGCCGTACTGGTTCTTGGAACTGAAAGCGGACGAGAGACTGTTCCGCTATATCTCCGCTGCCTTACCGATGATCCCGCGCCTTTTGGAAACATGCGGGGATGACTATGACAAGGCTGCCTATATGCGAATGTTTTTCCGCTCCATCAATGAACAGGCGCTCTCCGCCCAGCAGCTGAAATTACTGGAAAAACTGTACCGCGCCTTTTTGCCTGTCAGCGCCCCGAAATACGGGGATATTTTATTTTTATCCGCAAGATACAGGGAGTGGGCGGAACTCCAGACACTGATCGGCAATACACCCGAGGATATGGCAAAAGAAAAACTCGAACGGGTTGCAAAGCAAGCACCTGAAGTCCTCCTCCCTCTTTACCACCGGGCGGTCGGCATCTGTATCGGGGAAAAAAACCGGAAGTCCTATCAAAAAGCCGTCCGCTATTTGAAAAAATTAAAAGCCATTTACCGGAAACGCCATGAAGAGGAAAGGTGGTACGCATTCTTTGACGAAATCAAGGAACGGACAAAACGGATGCGCGCTTTTCAGGAAGAATGCAGGAGGGGAAATTTGACCGATGCAGATGGAATATGATGTAAAAATCAATATACAACCGGATCCGGGCGGGCGTTATTTCTTATATGCCGAAGACCGGGCCGGAAACGAAGCCGATCCTTCCTACTGGGCGCCGTCTTTGTTGATGTGGCATGAAGAAAGTTTTTATGGCGCCTTCATACCGTACACGCGTTTCGGAAACCGCAGCGGGATTTTGGCCGACAGCTTTACGCTTTTGTCCCTGCTCGGAAAAGAAGGTTTCAGTTCGATGTTGCGATGGGATTGGGATGAACGCGGGCAAATTTATCTTGCTGTGGCTCCCGTGCTGCTTGATGCCGTTTTAAGCGGCGGCTGGCTTGCGACAGCGGCTGCACTTCCGGAAGAAGAAGCATGGGCGATAGAGCTGCCTGATACCGTCATCCACGAGTTCAACCCGTCATTTTGGGACCGGGAGCTGGATGAAAAACCTTTGTCGCGCGTGCTCTCCGAATGGTACGGAGAAGCGGCCCGTTCTTTTATCGCCAGCCGGCCGCAATTGAAGCGGCAATTCATGGAGCTGAAAAAATCAGGCTTTACAAACCAGGAACTCACCTCCTATTTTGACAAGCGACGCTTTCAACTATGGGCGGGCGAAGCGTCCCTCCCCTTTACAATTGGGATCCGCCTTTTTGAACCTGACACGGATGGGGGGTACTGGAAGCTTGAGACCGTGTTGCGCGACCGTGATAAACCGGAACGGCTGCTCGTCTACCCTCGGCAAAAGCTGTATAAAAAATGGCAGCCATTTGAAGAAGAGATCCGGCTCGAACAGGCAAGATGGGGAAAATTGTTCCCTTGGCTTCATGATGAAAACGGGCAGCTGCGCAATGAACTCGAAGAAAACCAAGCATGGGCATTCTTCGTTCACGCCAGCGAAAAGCTTCTCCCGCTCGGTGTCGAAATTATGCTGCCGTCCTGGTGGTCATCCGTTAAAAACGCCAATATGCGGCTGAAAGCTAAACTGAAAAAAAACACAAGCTACCGGTCTTTTTTTAATCTTAATACGGTGCTCGAATTTGACTGGCGGATTTCCTTAAATGGGGCAGAAATGAGCGAAGAAGCGTTCCAAAATCTGATCAACAAGGGGCGCCGCTTTGTGAAAGCGGGAGACGAGTGGATCACACTTGATCCGAAGATGATTCGATCGCTGCAGGCGCTTATGGAAAAAGCCAAAAAAGAGGGGCTCCATCTTCAGGATCTGCTCGCACAAACTTCCGAATCCGAAGAGGAAACGGATGAAGAAGAAACAGAGGATGTGCAGGCGCTCGCCCGGATTCAAATTGAACTGAACCAGTCATTAAAAAAGTTTATCCGAAAGCTTTCCAATCTGACCGAAATGCCATCCGTCCCGATCCCGCCCGGATTTCAGGGCGATTTGCGGCCGTACCAGCAGCTCGGCTTAAACTGGCTTGCCTTTTTGCGTGATTGCGGGTTTGGCGCCGTACTGGCAGACGATATGGGGCTTGGGAAAACCGTGCAGCTGATCGCTTACCTTCTCCATGTGAAATATACGAAACAGCCGGAAAAACCGGCGCTTATCATCTGTCCGACATCTGTCCTCGGCAACTGGCAGCGGGAAATCGAAAAATTTGGAAACAGCTTAAATGTCGCCCTCCATTACGGACCGAACCGGGAAAAAGAAAAACTGGGGGATTACTATCAACATGCCGATGTTGTACTGACGAGCTACGGGATTGCCAACCTTGATTTCGAGGCATTGTCAGCTGTGGAATGGAGCACGATCGCCCTTGATGAAGCGCAAAACATTAAAAATGCGGAGACGAAACAGTCGCGGGCGATCCGGAAACTAAAGGGCAGGCACTATATTGCTTTGACCGGCACCCCGATGGAAAACCGGCTCTCAGAACTGTGGGCGATCTTTGATTTTACCAATAAAGGCTATTTGGGCACGTTCAGGCAGTTCCAAAAACGGTTCATCGCCCCGATCGAAAAGGATGGATCGAAAGAAAAAATCCGCGAGCTTAAGCGCCTCATTCAGCCGTTTTTGCTACGCCGGACGAAAAAAGATCCGGATGTGGAACTGAATCTGCCCGAAAAGCTGGAGCAAAAAGAATATTGCCCGCTGACGGCGGAGCAGGCGGCTCTGTATGAAGAAACGGTGCAAAATGCTTTTAAGGGGATCGACCAGCTGAGCGGGCTTGGCAGAAGAGCGCTGATTTTGCAGATGCTGAACCGGCTGAAGCAGCTGTGCAACCATCCTGCCCTGTTTCTGAAAGAAGAAAAACCGGCGCACCTTTTGGAACGGTCATTTAAATTGGAAAAACTGGCCACGCTGACAGAAGCCATTTTGAATACGGGAGAATCATGCCTGATTTTCACCCAGTATATCGGGATGGGCCAGATGATTCGGCAAATGATGAAGGAGCTGTTCGGTCTTGACGTTCCGTTTTTAAACGGAAGCATGCCGAAAGCAAAACGCGACCAGTTGATCCGTGATTTTCAAAACAAGGCGTTCCCTGTTTTTCTCCTGAGCTTAAAAGCCGGGGGAACGGGCTTGAACTTAACAGCGGCCAATCATGTCATTCATTATGACCGCTGGTGGAACCCGGCTGTTGAAAACCAGGCAACAGACAGGGCGCATCGCATCGGACAGCAGCGGTTTGTCCATGTCCATAAATTGATTGCGACCGGCACACTTGAAGAAAAGATTGACGCCATGCTTGAAAAAAAACAGGCACTGAACGACGAAATTATCCAAAGTGACAACTGGGTAACTGAGCTGTCCGATGACGAATTGAAACATTTGGTTTTGCTGCAAAGTTAAAGGGAGAGGAGTACCACTTTATGCCTCCTCCCCTTCCGTTATTTTTTGAATATTTATTATTATCTATGAAAAGGAGGGGACGTAACCATGAAAAAGTCTTGGGCTATTATTGGTATCATTGCTGCCGTTGTTGTTATTGGAATCATAGTTGGTGTGGTTGTTTATGAAAAGGAAAAGCCCAGCTATCCAAAATGGGTGGGCCACAGTAAGAGCGGCAAATGGACTGCTGTATTATCGTATAACGGAGAGAAATATGAGGATGTTAACTATTCTGGAGATTTCATTTGGAATGGCTCCAAAAAAGAAAAAAAGAAAGTGTATGTCTTGAAATCGCAATATTGGATCGGTGGTAAAATGGAAGTTGGAGACAAAACGGAAGTGAAAGAAAGAGTGTCACCGGACACCGGATTTGTGGAGTATACAGATGCGCCGAAAAAAGGAGAACATCCAAAAGTCATTATCTATTGGGAAGAAAATAACAAAGTCCATAAGGAAGTCATTCCATTAAAAAAGAAAAAATAGTGCTGAAAAATACACGTAAAGCCGCTCTGTTTTATGACGCAGAGCGGCCTTTTCCGTTTAATCTTTCTTTAAATGCCTCAATTAATTGCTCGCCTTCATACCCTTCGCGGACCAGCTCCTCGAGCAGTTTTTCCGCATACGCGATCCGTCTCGAGCGCATTTTCCCTTCGAGCAGAACGCTGATCGTCCCGTCAAATTCTCTTATTCCCCTAACCCGGGTCGAAAGCGGTGCCGGATCATTGTTCTCGTAAGTGATCACGACTTCGGTATCAAGCTCCGTCTGCTGCTTTTCTCTTTCCGCAAAAAACGGCAAATACTTGCGCTCCGTGTACGCTTCAATCAGCCAGGTGCCCCTTCCGTCTTCCTTGTTCAGAATCAACCCGTCAATCAACGGAATCGACACCCGTTCGCCGTCATTCAAAATGGTAAGTGACAGGATCTTAAATGTTTTCATCCCTTTCCTCCCTATTCGTTTGTAAAAATTATAACATACATCCAACCTACGATCACCGATCACGCCAAGTTTCTCCCCTCGTCTCAAAAGACCGGTGACTGCCATGTTTTTGCCGGCCGACAATGCCCATCTCCATACGAAAAAAATTTTAAATTATACCATATCCCTTTTTTGTCGCCGAAATTTGTAAAAATCACGCGTGAAAAATTGATTTTTGCCCGAAAAAAGGGGGCGATTTTTGAAAAATGACGATTTTACACGAAAATGGAAAGCCGGTAAGATAAATGCAGGAAGGGGGTGGCACAGTTGATTAACCAGGTCACATTAGTTGGAAGGCTTACAAAAGATCCGGATCTTCACTACACGGCAGATGGAAAACCGGTGTTAAATGTTACGCTTGCCTTAAACCGCCATTACCGGAACCAATTTGGCGAAACGTTAACCGATTTTGTCCAATGTACCCTTTGGAATAAAATCGCAGAAAACACAAGCAAATATTGCGCAAAAGGTTCCATGCTCGGCATTACCGGTCGGATTCAGACCCGCCATTATGATAATAAAGAAGGAAAAAGGGTTTATGTCACCGAAGTCATTGCCGACACAGTCCAATTTTTAAGCAAACGGCCGGAAAACAAGCCGCTGCAAAAAACCGGTCAGGGAGGGTAGCATGCAATGGAAGATGCAGCAAAACGGTTGGATGCACTTGAGCGGGTCTTAGCGGATATGATCGTCAAGCAGGGCATGCTGAACCGGCAGCTTGCACTTTTGATGCAGGAAGTAAAACGGATAGAGGAAGAGAGCCGCAAAATGCCCGCACTCGTGCCACACCTGAAGTAACGTAAGAGTTTTCCTTTCCTAACTTTTTTCCATTTACCAGTTCCTAAATGTTTCTCCTATTTTGCCCCATCAGAGAGAATGTGTTTGTTATCAATACCGATCCTCTTCTTATCCCCTTTTCTTTTTTGTCAGCTGGACATCCGGCTGATTTTTTTTCGGGAAAAAGCGGCCTGGTGCCCCGTCTTTATTTTTCAAGCGCAAACATGATTTCCGCTTCACAGGCAAGCTCCCCGTCGACGGTGGCAACCGCTTTGCCTTTTCCGACCGGCCCTTTCAAGCGGATGATTTCCACTTCGAGATGAAGCTGGTCTCCCGGTTTCACCTGGCGTTTAAACCGGCATTTGTCAATCCCTGCAAAAAGCGCAAGTTTCCCGCGGTTTTCTTCCTTTTTTAACATGGCGACAGCGCCCACTTGTGCGAGCGCCTCCACAATCAATACACCCGGCATGACCGGATAGGACGGGAAGTGGCCGGCAAAAAAGGGTTCATTTCCAGATACATTTTTGATTCCAACCGCACGTTTTCCTTCTTCCACTTCAAGAATACGATCAATCAATAAAAAAGGATAACGATGCGGGAGAATGTCTTTAATTTGTTGCAAATCCAACATTGGCAAAAATCCTCCATTTTCAGTTTCAATCCGGGAGCGAACAAGGCGGGGGCAGGATCCAAACAGCTGCCTTCCCCGGGATCCGCCTTAAAGTGCAAGACAGCTGTTTTCCGTAAAAAACGAATCATCAGGAACGGATGTTATTTACAAGGCCCATCATCTGGTCGGACAATGTAATCGTCTTTGACTGGAACTGATACAACCGTTCTGTTTTCGTTAGCTCCGTTATTTCAGTGGAAAGGTCGACATTCGATTTTTCAAGCACGCCCTGCTGCATAGAAATCTGGCTGCGGGTTGCACCTGTCAAATCTGTGTACACATTTGCCGCATTAACGTTTTGCGGCAGTCTCAGCAAGTTGTTCCCGACCTGTTCCAGCACTTGCGGATTGCGCATTTGGACAACGCCGAGGTTAAAGCTTTCCCGCGTGCCATCACTGTATGCCACCTGCAAGGTCCCGTTTGGCCTGATCGCGTAATCTGCTACATTGCCCCGAAATGTAATCATCGCGTTATGCTCATCCAGGACAGGGTTCCCGTTCGCATCAGTGAGCACACTTCTATTGTTTCCGAGCGGGGACACTTCCAATGCGCCATTGCGCGTAAATGCCACTTCATCACTGCCATTTGCCCGGGCAAGCACTTTTAAATACTGGTTTTCTTTTGTAAAGGCCATATCAAGGGCGCGTCCGGTATGTTCAAGTGCCCCCTGCGATGGGGAAATGACCGCTTGTGCCAGTTTTGCCCCCGTGCCGGTCCGGATGCCGTACGGCGTTTTTCTGCCTGTTTCTTTGGATGTATCCGGCTGGTTGTTGATTTGCTGGACGAGCAGATCGGTAAAGCTCGCCTGTTTGCTTTTATAGCCGTTTGTATCCACATTGGCAACATTATGGCTGATGGTATCGATTTTGTCCTGCAACTGCCTGAGCGTGTTCGTTGCTGTCAGCATGGATTGATTCATGGCGCTATTTCACCCTACCATTCTCCGTTATACTTTTCCTACGTCGTTTACGGCTTTGCCGAGGCTTGCATCATAAGCCTGCAGTACTTTTTGATTGGCTTCAAAAGAGCGGTAAGCACTCATCATATCTGTCATTGTTTTTGTCTCATCGACATTGGAAGATTCCAGGAAGCCCTGCTTGATTTGAAAGCCATTTTGGCCTGCAGCCGGCAGCGCCCCGTTATTCGCGAGCGTATATAAACCGTCGCCTGTTTTCTCAAGCTGTGCCGGATTTTGGGCGTAAGCAAGGCCAATCGTACCTGCATAGCGCCCGTTCTCCGTTACCGCGCCAGCCGCATCGACGGAAAAATCGGTTCCCCCTGTCCGAATCCGTCCCCCGTTTTCATCCAGCACATAATGGCCGGAAGCGGTCGTTAAATAGCCTTCCGGGTTTACCGTGAAATTCCCGTTCCGCGTATAGACTTCATGGCCGTTGCCATCATCGATGCGGAAGAACAGGCTCCCCTCCGGTGAAGCTTGATCGAATATGGCCAAATCGGTCCGGTTGCCTGTTTCTTCAAGGTCGCCCTGTTTAAAAAGCGGCAGTGTTTCCTGCATGTAAACACCGGTCGCAAGTGACCCGACCGATTTCACCACTTCGCCTGTTGTCCCGTTTTTATCCATATAACTGAGCAGCATTTTCGGGAAAGAGCGGATCGATGACTGGTCCGTTTTATATCCCGGCGTATCTGCGTTGGATAAATTATTGGCGAGCAAATCCGTTTTCCGCTGCTGGGCGATCATCCCGGAAGCCGCTGTATACAAACCCCGTAACATTGCCATTCACCTCGCTGGAGCATTCATCAAACGTTTGATTAAACGAGTTTTCTTTTTGAAATTTTATCGATATTTTCAAGCATGACGCCTGTTCCGATCGCTACAGAACTCATCGGATTTTCGGCAACAAGGACCGGTACTTTAATTTCTTCGGCAAGCAATTGGTCAATACCGTGCAAAAGGGCCCCACCGCCTGTTAAAATGACACCACGATCAATGATGTCGGCTGACAGTTCAGGAGGCGTTTTCTCCAAAACGTTTTTCGTGGCGTGGACAATGATGGATACGGATTCACGCAGCGCTTTTTCAATTTCAGCAGATTTAATCGTAATCGTCCGCGGCAAGCCGGAAACCATATCCCTGCCCCGGATGTCCATTTCTTCATTGCGGGCGCCCGGAAATACCGTGCCGATATTCATCTTGATATTCTCCGCCGTCCGTTCGCCGATCAGCAGTTTGTACTCCCGTTTTATATACTGCAGAATTTCATTGTCAAATTTGTCACCGGCCATTTTGATGGACGAGCTTGTCACGATGTCCCCCATCGATAGTACCGCAATATCCGTCGTGCCGCCGCCGATATCAACCACCATGTTCCCGCTCGGCTGGAAAATGTCCATGCCTGCACCGATGGCCGCCACTTTCGGTTCTTCTTCCAGGTAAACATTTTTCCCGCCGCTTTTTTCTGCTGCCTCGCGGATCGCTTTCTGCTCCACGCTCGTAATATTTGTCGGGCAGCAAATCAAAATGCGCGGTTTCGATAAGAATCCCTTTACATTCAGCTTGTTAATAAAATACCGCAGCATCGTTTCTGTTACGTCAAAATCGGCAATGACACCGTCTTTCAACGGGCGGATGGCGACTATATTGCCTGGTGTCCTGCCTACCATGCGGCGCGCTTCCTCCCCGACTGCGAGCACTTTATTGGCTGTTTTCTCAATCGCCACAACAGATGGCTCATTCAGCACAATTCCCTGGCCTTTTACGTGGATCAGTACATTCGCGGTACCCAAATCAATTCCGATATCCTTTGCAAACATGTATGTGCTCCTTCCTCATTTTTCAAACTTTTTTAGGACGATTTATCTATTCGAAGTCTATCATTGTCTGTTATCCCTGATTATTTATTTTAGCATATTTTTGCCGGGTTTCGGGATCATTTGTCAAATTTTATTTTCGGGTATTTTTCAAGCGGGGTAAACGGAGGGGATTTTACAGGGGCCGGTCTTTCAAAAAAGCGGCTTCCGCATGGGTGTCCTTTTTAATTTTGCGACAGCTGTTTACCGGATGGAAGCAGCTGCGCACTGTCACCGGAATCGTTCCCCAAACCGATCCGGTCCGTAAAAAGAAGCAACCGCGCAATTCGATTGCTTCTTTCAGGGATCATGGAGCCCTCATGAGCCGGAAAGCGCTGCTAACGGTTTTGCTGTTATTCTGTGACTGGATACTCTTCTTTTTTATATTTTTGCTTCGTTGCTTCCCCTCCGCGCAAATGGCGGACAGATTTATGGTAATCGAGGATATCCTTTACCTCATTTGCCAGTTCCGGATTGATTTCCGGCAGCCTTTCCGTCAAATCTTTATGGACAGTACTTTTGGATACGCCAAACTCTTTCGCAATTACGCGAACTGTTTTCCTCGTCTCCACGATATACTTCCCAATCTTGATAGTCCTCTCTTTGATGTAATCGTGCACACTACTCGCCCTCCCCAAAAATTGGATGTGAGGCGTGTGAAATGAGACTCGCTGGATTCAATTTTGTACTGGGTCCCGCAGGCTGTTCATGCTTGCGGCAGAAAGTGAAGCCTTTCTGATGGTGCAGAATATAATCAAGTCTGTAGCGAAGATGTTCCCGTCATTAACGATTCCTCACCTCAAACACTCTCGCTTTTTTGTCAAGTTTGTAACAGTTTATTAGCTTGTGTACCATTTTATGCAAGAAACTGCTTTTTTACGGGAAGCAGGCGGAAAACATAAAAAAAGGACAGAGGTTTTCTGTCCTGTTTACAGCGCGGGCTGTGTTTTAATGACTTTTCTGGCTGGTTGATGTTTTTTCAGAAGACTGGCTTTGCTTAGACTGGCTGCTATCAGATGAAACTTCCGGCGTTTTGACGTCGCTGACCGTTTTATTGAAGTAGCCTTCCGGATTGACCGCTACATCATCTTTGCGGATTTCAAAATGAAGATGCGTCCCGGCTGCTTTGTTCAGCTCGCTCCGGCCGGCTTTTGCGATCGTTTGTCCTTGCTTAACCGTATCGCCTTCTTTCACCGCAATGTCTTTTACCGATTGGTATTCGGTCGTCACACCTTTGTCATGTTCGACTTCAATGACATTGCCCAAAACAGCGTCTTCCTGCACTTTTGTAACAGTGCCGCCCATTGCAGCGACAACGTCAAATGTTTTGCCATTTTTCATCGTAATGTCGACTCCCTGGTTCGGCTGGTACGTGTTGCCGTATACAACAAGTGCGGCTTCCTGGTCCTTGACGGAAGCATTCGCGTCGTAAAACTTCTTCTCAATCGTGGCCAGTTCAGGTTTTTGTACCGGCATTCTGAAGTTTTCTACCGCTTTGTTTACTTCGATTGCTTCATTGCCGGATCCTTTCTGGCTGATGGATGCATCGTTTTTAAATTTTTCTTTTGCCGAATGGGTTCCAAGCGACTGATACCAAATAATCCCTGTAATCAACAGCACCGCGCTTACTAAATAGATTGCCGGATAGACCCAGCGTTTTTTGAAGAAATTTTTTATGTTCTTTGGTTGAGAAGGCCGTTTCTTTTCTTCCTCTCTCATTTATCATCACCTCAGCAACCATTCTGAACATTTCTTCATTTGTTTATACATCAAGTTTAAAAAATTTTTGTCTCGAAAGGGGTTATTTTTTTGCTAGGGCGCCGGCTCCGGCAATTTGGCTGAATGGCTGAACCGTGACGCCTTGATAATAATACGCCACAATCGCTTTATAATCTTTCCCTTCCTGTGCCATGCCGTTTGCCCCGTACTGGCTCATGCCAACGCCGTGCCCGTATCCTTTCGTTGTAATTTCAATTTCATTTCCTTTTCTTTCCCATGTAAAATCTGAAGAAGGCAGCCCCAGCTTCTCCCTCACCTGCCTGCCGGTGAAAACTTTGCCGGCAATTTTGATTTTCGCCACTCTTTTTCCTTCTGTCCTGGATAAGACGGTTCCCGTATCATTCGCTTGCATCCGGACCCCGAGTTTTTGTTCAAACGCCGTGACAGGGATGGATGTGACTTTCTTGAATTTTGGCGAGGTTTGATCCCACGGGCTTTTCACGCTTTTTAAATATGGAACGGCATTGGACCAGTAATCGCCGGCATTTTCTGTGTAGCCGTTGCTGGTTGAGAAAAACGCTGCATCGATCGGCTTGTTATGGTAAGTGATAATTTCGCCTTCTGTTGCAGCGACCGCTTTGTTGATTTTCTCCATTTTTTCCTGATACGCTTTCCCCCAAACGTTTTTCAGTTCATCCCGGCTCAAATATACCTGGTCGTTGACCGTATCTGTCACATTGGCATTATCCGGCAAATCCCTGTTTCCGCCGTTTAACATCCGGTTGACGATGAAAGTGCGGGCAGTCAGTGCCTGGGCTTTTAATGCCTCAAGTTTAAACGTTGCAGGCATTTCAGCTGCGACCACGCCTGCAACATAGTCTTCCATTGGCACGCGGTCAACCTTTTTCTCCATGCTTCTGTATACGGATACCTGGACGGATGCCGCTTTTTTCTCCTCCTTTGCCGGTTTTTTTTCATGCAATTTTCCGCTCACCTTGTCGTTGTGGAACGGAAGGACGACGAGGGCCGGAATAAGGAAGGAAAAGGCGAGTACGAGGATCGCTGCGACTACAACGGGTTTGATTGGTTTCATGCTGACGCCTCCATATGGTCGAAGTGGTGGAAAGCCTATACTCCAATTTATGGGACGGGACAAGCATTTATGATTAAAAATGCATGCTAGAACATTGTGGGGGACAAGCACGGGGCAAGCCTTTGCCGGCACTGAAAAAAAGCCACCGAACCGTCCGGCGCGCTTATGGGCGAAGGAGGAGAGATGCACACCGGAAAAGTTGCGGGGCGCACGCTTGGGGCAGGAGAGAACGCACTGGCCGGCGTTTCAGCATAAACTGTTCAACAACTATATGAAAAATCAGGACCTATACGTTTGAAACCGGCCCGTTTTGTCCATAATGGGAACAGCGGCAGAAAAATGGCGAAAAAAAAACCCTGCACATGGGGAATATGTACAGAGGTTTTTATACAAACTAGAGATTGGCGTCAGCAAGCAACTGATCTTGTTTTGCCGGCGCAACTTCCGCTTCATCGTCGACCCTTTCAATGTTGGCCCCAAGTGCAGCCAGTTTTAAATGAAAGTTCAAATAGCCGCGATCCAGATGTTTTAATTCGGTCACCCGGGTGATGCCTTTTGCCGCCAGCCCGGCAATAATTAAAGCGGCGGCTGCCCGCAGGTCTGTTGCGGCAACTTCAGCCCCCTGCAAATTGCACGGCCCGTTCA
Organism: Weizmannia agrestimuris; assembly: GCF_943193165.1. NCBI lineage: Bacteria > Bacillati > Bacillota > Bacilli > Caryophanales > Bacillaceae > Heyndrickxia > Weizmannia agrestimuris. The sequence goes on along the minus strand of NZ_CALPDC010000018.1, from coordinate 37,513 downwards.
CAATAACCGAACGCCCTTCTATTTTTAAATCCGCATTCATGCGCCGGAATTCTTCCACATGCATGAATCGGTTTTCAAATACCGTTTCCGTAATCACGCTCGTGCCTTCAGCACACAAAAGGAGCGCCATCATTTGCGACTGCATATCGGTCGGAAATCCCGGATAAGGCATTGTCTTGATGTCTACTGCCTTTAATGTTTCCGGGCCGATAACCCGGACGCCGTTCTCTTCTTCAATGATGGTTACACCCATTTCCTCCAGTTTTGCAATTAAGGAAGAAATATGCTCAGGTACCGCACCTTTTACCAACACATTTCCCTTTGTAATCGCAGCAGCAACCATAAATGTCCCTGCTTCAATTCTGTCCGGTATGATGGTATGATCAGCAGCATGCAGCTTCTCCACACCTTCGATCTTGATGGTTCCCGTGCCGGCACCTTTTACATTCGCGCCCATTTCATTCAGGAAATTGGCAAGATCCACAATTTCAGGTTCTTTTGCACAGTTTTCAATGACCGTTTGTCCGTCAGCCAGCGATGCGGCCATCATAATATTCTGGGTTGCGCCGACGCTTGGAAAATCCATATATATTTTCGCGCCATGCAAGCGGCCGGATACCGACGCTTCAATAAAGCCGTTTCCCACATCTACTTTGGCGCCCATTGCTTCAAATCCTTTTAAGTGCAAGTCAATAGGGCGGGATCCGATGGCGCAGCCTCCCGGTAATGCGACCCTTGCTTTCCCGGTTCTTGCCAGTAACGGCCCCAGCACTAAAAAAGATGCCCTCATTTTGCGTACATATTCAAAAGGCGTTTCAATTGATAACTCCCTTGATGCATCTACAGTGATTTCATTCTCCAGAAACGTAACTTCAGCATTCAGGTGGCGCAGCACTTCACTGATTGTAAATACATCGGAGAGTTGTGGTACATCACGTATGATGCTTTTTCCTTCACTTGCCAATAACGATGCAGCGATCACAGGCAATACGGCATTCTTTGCGCCTTCCACTTGAACGGCGCCCTGAAGCCTGTTTCCGCCGCGGACGATGATCTTTTCCAAGAGTATTCCCCTCCGCGTCCATATTCTCTATATTAATATTCAATCGTAATGATGGGTGTGCCAATTACGACCGTTGTCTTACCGCTCAAACCGCTGTTTCGCAAACCGATTTGCACATTCATTTTCCGGTTTTTGGCATGGATATTTTCAGAAAACTTAGGCGAGTATCCGGAAACTGCATAAAAGTTCTTTTCTTCCATTGTTTCAGTTTCTTTCGCATCAAGACGTTTCAGCAGTTGTTCTTTTTTTTCATGTAACAAAACACGATCCATTTTATCACTGAATTCGCCTTTGATACAAGAGAAAACCATGGGCTTTTTCGTAAAAAGCGCTCGAGTGCGGGCAGATACCAGTTGATTGACTTTACGCATTTGCGCGCGGTCCCATCCTTTGCCATTCACTTCATAAATGATATACGAACCGTTTTCAGCATTTGATAGGGTCGACATAAATTTTACGGTTTCGACATAATGGCTTTTTTCCAGCTTGCCCGTGAGCACCTTCACATGCCTGTCCGTTTTTACCGACCAGTGCATTTCAGGGAATGTATCCTGCAATGTCTGCACTTTTTCGGCCCATTCCGGTTCGGACGGCGCCCTCAGGGGTTCTCTTGTATATAAAGACCATTCAGTGACTTTGCCGTTTAATTTTGCAATGGACGCCTGAAATAACTGCAATTGATCCGTAAAATTGGCCGCATCTGTCTTATTCCCCATGAAAATAAGTGTCAAACCTACAATTGCCAAAACCGGATATACAAATCGGAATTTCATCTTTGCGCTCCCCTCTCTCTTATTAAAAGTGTTAACAAGAGAGACGGCAGAAATACCAGGTAAAAGTCGTCAAGTTTTGACACCCTATACACTAGTATAATGAATTTTGTCAAAAAAGCATACCTAAATTGTATGCAACAGATGATTTTTTGGAAACAGGAAAAATGAACCATTTTCCAGCCTCAAAAGAACCAATCAATTGGAATTTTGAAACAATGCTTGACGACACCCGTCATTGGAACAGGAAATGCAGGCGCTGCGCCCACAGCAAATAATCAAGGAAAAAATTGCTGACGCTGTATCCGATTGCGACAGAAAGGAAAATATACAAGAGCCTTGCCTGGACAATGTGGTTTTTCTTTATGATCTTTTCAATGTGGACGGCTTGGAGGATCCAAAACGTCATGCCAATAAAAAATAAATTCACAAGGATGCTGAGCACTGCCTGCGTTCCGAATTCGGCTGTCATCTGTCCTCATTCCCTTCCTGTTTTAGTCCGTTCAGGCGCCTGCCCGGTAAATCAGCCGCTTAAAGAAAAACACCTTCCGAAAAAGCAGAAGGTGCCGTTATTTTGATCATAAAATGACAATATGGAAAAGCGGTTATCTGGAAAAGTGGCGGTAGACATCAATCCGGTTCATCGCGCGTTTTAACGCAAGCTCTGCCCGTTTAAAATCAACATCATCCTGATGGGACTGATGCAATCTTTTTTCTGCGCGCTGCTTTGCTTCTTCCGCCCGCCGGATGTCTATCTGTTCGGGGGTTTCGGCAGCCTGCGCCAGAATGGTCACTTGATTGGACCGTGTTTCCAAAATGCCGCCGCTCACTGCAACCACTTTTTCCTGGTCGCCGTTTTTAAACCGGACAACGCCGATATCAAGCGGCGCAACAAGCGGAACATGCCCGTACAGGATGCCGATCTCGCCGCTTTTGGCCTTTGCAATAACCATTTCTACTTCCGCATTGTATACCGGGCCGTCCGGAGTGACAACACTGGCTTCAAATGTCCTCATTTTGCTTCCTCCCGGTCCCGTATTATACTTTTACACCCATGGCTTCCGCTTTTTTCACAGCATCCTCGATCGTGCCTACGAGGCGGAAAGCATCTTCAGGAAGATGGTCGTATTTCCCTTCAAGAATTTCTTTAAAGCCGCGGACGGTTTCCTTAACCGGCACATAAGATCCAGGCTGGCCTGTGAATTGTTCCGCAACGTGGAAGTTTTGCGACAGGAAGAACTGGATGCGCCGAGCCCGCGCAACAATCATTTTGTCATCTTCGCTCAGTTCGTCCATCCCGAGGATCGCGATAATGTCCTGAAGCTCGCGGTAACGTTGCAATGTTTGCTGTACCTGGCGGGCAACATTGTAATGCTCTTCCCCGACAATTTCAGGGGACAATGCCCTTGATGTCGAAGCGAGCGGATCCACAGCAGGATAAATCCCCATTTCCGACAAACGCCGTTCAAGGTTTGTCGTCGCATCGAGGTGGGCAAATGTTGTGGCCGGAGCCGGGTCAGTATAGTCGTCAGCAGGTACGTAAATCGCCTGAATGGAAGTAATGGAACCTTTATTGGTCGACGTAATCCGTTCCTGCAGCTGACCCATTTCGGTTGCAAGGGTCGGCTGGTAACCTACGGCTGACGGCATACGGCCGAGCAGCGCAGAAACTTCAGAACCTGCCTGTGTGAAACGGAAAATATTATCGATAAAGAGCAATACGTCCTGCCCTTGCTCATCACGGAAATATTCAGCCATCGTCAGCCCTGTTAAAGCGACACGCATCCGTGCGCCAGGCGGTTCGTTCATTTGTCCGAACACCATCGCTGTTTTGGCAATAACGCCGGAATCTTTCATTTCGTAGTAGAGGTCGTTCCCTTCACGTGTCCGTTCTCCTACGCCGGCGAATACGGAAATACCGCCGTGTTCCTGTGCAACGTTGTTAATCAGTTCCTGGATTAACACGGTTTTGCCAACGCCGGCACCGCCGAACAAGCCAATCTTCCCACCTTTGATGTAAGGCGCCAAAAGGTCAACGACTTTAATGCCGGTTTCAAGAATTTCAACCTGCGTGGATAATTGCTCGAAAGAAGGCGCCGGTTTTTGGATCGGGTCGCGTCGCACATTGCCTTTCAGTTCGCCGTCAAGGTCAATGACTTCCCCGAGGACATTAAATACACGGCCAAGGGTTGCTTCCCCTACCGGTACAGAGATCGGCGCACCTGTGTCCACCACTTCCATGCCGCGGCGGATGCCGTCTGTGGAAGCCATCGCAATCGTGCGGACGGCATCATCGCCCAGGTGTAATGCAACTTCCAGTGTGACATTGATATCCACTTCATTGGCATTTTTTGCTTTATAATTGATTTTTAATGCGTTATAAATATCAGGGAGCTGACCATTTTCAAACTTTACGTCAACTACCGGACCCATTACTTGCAGAACGTGTCCAATGCTCATACTGTTCCCTCCTAACTTGCTTGATGGCACATGCCCGTTCCGTTTCGACAAAAGAGCGGTTTGCCAAAACGGAAATTATTCCAGTGCAGCTGCTCCACCGACAATTTCCGTAATTTCCTGTGTGATGGATGCCTGGCGGGCACGGTTATATGTCAATGTCAACGAGTCGATTAATTCAGTTGCATTGTCCGTCGCATTTCTCATTGCAGTCATGCGTGCCGCGTGTTCACTTGCTTTGCTGTCCAGCAGTGCGCCGTAAATGAGGCTTTCTGCGTATTGCGGCAGCAAAACACTCAGGATTTCTTCTGCAGACGGTTCAAATTCATAGGAAATGAGCCGGTTTGTCGTCGTTACATCCGTAAGCGGCAGCAGCCTTTTTTCCGTCACATCCTGGCTAATGGCGCTGACAAAATGGTTGTAATACAAATACAACTCATCAAATGTCCCGTCTTCATACATCGCGACCGTTTTCTTTGTAATATTTTCGATATCCTGGAATGTCGGATGGTCAGACAGGCCGACAATCTGCAGCACAACATTCATCTTTAGACGCCTGAAAAATTCGTATCCTGTACGGCCGATAACAATAATCGCATATTCATCATCAGATTGATGGCGTTCCCGAATGGTCTGGGTTACAAGCCTTAAAACGTTGCTGTTAAAAGCGCCGGCCAGTCCGCGGTCAGATGTGATCACGAAATAACCGGTCCTTTTAACCGGGCGGGAAACAAGCATCGGATGCCGGACGCCGCCTGTCCCCTGGGAAATGCTGACCACTACATCCTGCATTTTCTCCATATAAGGGACAAATGATTTGGCGGACAATTCCGCACGGTTCAGTTTTGCAGCCGACACCATCTGCATGGCCTTCGTAATCTGGCTTGTTTTCTGCGTAGAGTTGATCCGGTTTTTTATATCGCGTAAGGATGCCACTTCACTTCACCACCCTTGTGAGTTAATCAGGATTCCAATCCCGGATTGAAATCCTTTGTCTTATCCGGCCCGTTTGCCCCGGGATGATGCTACAGTGAAAAAAGAACGCATGCTGCATAAGGGTAACGGGGTTCTCTGTCCAATTATTATTGCTGTTCAGATGCTACGAAGGTCTTTTTAAAGGCTTGAATAGCTTCTTTCATTTTTTCATCGTCAGGAAGATTTCCGGTTGTACGGATTTCTTCGAGCAGGGATGCCCGGTTCTGGTCCAGCCAGTCATAAAGTTCCGATTCAAAACGGAGAATGTCTTCCACTGGAATATCGTCCAGCAACCCTTTTGTTAATGCATACAGGATGCATACTTGTTTTTCCACTTTGATTGGCTTGTTCAGATCCTGCTTCAATACTTCAACCGTACGCTGCCCGCGTGCCAGTTTTGCCTGGGTGGCTTTATCCAGATCCGACCCGAATTGGGCAAATGACTCAAGTTCACGGTAAGATGCCAGGTCAAGACGCAGTGTACCGGAAACTTTTTTCATTGCCTTGATTTGTGCGGCACCGCCGACGCGGGATACGGATAACCCTGCATTGATCGCCGGACGGACACCTGAGAAGAACAAGTCGGACTGCAGGAAGATCTGCCCGTCTGTAATCGAAATCACGTTTGTCGGGATGTAAGCCGAAATATCGCCGGCCTGTGTTTCAACGAACGGCAATGCAGTCAATGAACCTCCGCCTTTTGCATCGCTTAATTTGGCAGCACGTTCAAGCAGGCGGGAGTGCAAGTAGAATACATCGCCAGGATAGGCTTCACGGCCCGGCGGACGGCGCAAGAGCAAGGAAAGTTCACGGTAAGCAACAGCCTGTTTGGATAAGTCATCATATACAACAAGCACGTGTTTTCCGTTGTGCATGAATTCTTCACCCATCGCAACACCGGCATACGGAGCCAGGTATTGAAGAGGCGCCGGTTGTGAAGCGGAAGCCGTTACCACAATCGTATAATCCAAAGCTCCGAATTTGCGGAGCGTTTCAACTGTACCGCGGACGGTCGATTCTTTCTGGCCGATCGCAACATAAATACAAATCATGTCCTGGTCTTTTTGGTTTATAATCGTATCAATCGCAATGGTCGTTTTACCGGTTTGGCGGTCGCCGATAATCAATTCCCGCTGTCCGCGGCCGATCGGCACAAGTGCATCGATCGCCTTAATCCCCGTTTGCAGCGGTTCGCTTACCGATTTCCGGTCCATTACGCCAGGCGCTCTTGATTCAATCGGGCGGGTTTTCGTTGTGTTGATGGGTCCGAGCCCGTCAACCGGCTGGCCGAGCGGGTTGACGACACGACCGATCAGTTCCTCCCCGACCGGCACCTGCATGATCCGGCCTGTACGCCTTACTTCATCGCCTTCATGGATTTCGCGGTAAGGACCGAGAATAATGATCCCGACATTACTTTCCTCAAGGTTCTGCGCAAGCCCCATGACGCCGTTGGAAAATTCCAGCAGTTCCCCGGCCATCGCCTGGTCAAGACCGTGTGCACGTGCAATCCCGTCACCGACTTCGATAACGGTACCGACATCGCTCACTTCAATTTCAGACTGGTAATTTTCAATCTGTTTTTTTATCAGCAAGCTGATTTCTTCAGCCTTAATGCTCATAAATCCAGCACCTCATTTCTCACTTAACTGATTAATGTTTTTTCAAGCCGTTCCAATTTTCCGCGCAAACTGCTGTCAAAAATAGAGTTTCCAATTCTGATTTTTAATCCGGCTAGCAGACCGTCATCCACGATATTCTCAATGTTTAAAGACAGCTTTCCGACTTTTTTGGCAAATACTTCGGATATCGTTTTGCTCTCGTCTGCAGAAAGCGGGCGGGCAGAGTAGACAAGTGCATCTGCAATGCCGCGTTCATCATTCACCCGTTCAATAAAAGCACGGCACACCCTAGGAATGAGCTCGTCCCTGTGCCGCTCAGTCAAGAGCAACAACAAATTCAAAGTGAAAGTGGATAATCCGGAAAAAATGTTTTTAAGGATTTCTTGTTTCTTTTCTATCGTCAATTTCGGAGATTTAAGGAGCTTTCGGAACGGTTCGTTTTCCTCAAAAACCTCTTTTACCGCCCGGACTTCTTTTTCGATCTCTTGAAGCTGCCCGTGCTCTTTTGCAAGCTCGAAAAGTGCCGAAGCGTACCGTTTTTCTACCGCCTCATTACTCATTTCATTTCTCCTGCCTCTTTAATAGAATCGAGTATGAATTTCTCGTGGTCTTTCTCGGAAATTTCTTTTTCAATCACTTTAGAGGCAATCATCACGGACAAGGATGCTACCTGTTCACGCAAAGCAGCAACAGCTTTTGCTTTTTCCTGTTCGATTTCAACTTTGGCTGCATCTTTCATGCGTTCTGCTTCCTGACGCGCTGTTGCAACGATATCATCATGCTGCACTTCTGCTTGTTTCCTTGCGTTTTCAATTAAATTCTGACCTTCAACGCGTGCTTCTTTCAGCAACTTGCGCTGTTCTTCCAAAAGCTTGGCTGCTTCTTCGCGGTTTTTTTCCGCCGTTTCAATTTCTTTTGCAATATGTTCCTCACGTTTCCTCATCATTTCGACAAGAGGACCGTAAGCAAATTTTTTCAATAGCAGAAGCAACACAACAAAGATGATGGCCTGGAATAAAATATCGCCTGTGTTGAGCTTCCCTAGCACAAATCCGAGTACTAAATCAGTCTGGGACACCCGGGTTCACTCCCTTCCACACGTTCTTAAAACATTCTTTCGCACCCTTTACCAAAAAAGAAGCAAAATGGTTCAAAGAAGATGGCCTTGAACCGCTCAAAACAAAAGCCACAACGATTCTTGGCTAAATCATAAAGGAAAGGCGAAGGTTTCTTAGAATCCGCTTCGCCGTCAACATTTTCCTTATCTTCCCAGTGCAATAAATGCGATAACAACCGCAATGATAGGAAGAGCTTCAACTAAGCCGATGCCGATAAACATTGTTGTCTGCAAAAGGCCGCGTGCTTCTGGCTGCCTTGCAATCCCTTCAACTGTACGACCGACAATAAGGCCGTTACCAATACCGGCGCCCAATGCTGCCAAACCAACTGCGATTGCTGCTGCAAGAATACCCAAACTCATGATAAGATTTCCTCCTTTGGAATATATAAATAGGTGATTTTTCAAAAATATAGAAATGGTTATTCCTCATGGGCAATCCTATGAGAAATATAAACCATTGTTAACATGGTAAAGATATATGCCTGGATCGTGCCGACAAAAATAGAAAATCCTTGCCATACAAGGGTCGGAATAATTGCTCCGATTGTCCCCCAAATGTTTGTATGCATCGCCAAAGTGCCCGCAAGCAGCGACAGCAACACTTCGCCGGCATAAATATTCCCATAAAGCCGGAGCCCTAATGTTAATGTGTTGGCAAACTGTTCGATCAGGTTAATCGGGACCAGAAACCATAACGGTTCAGCATAGCTTTTCAGATATCCGCCAAACCCCCTCTTTTTGACACCGTAAAAGTGGGACAGGCCCATGACCAGAACAGCCAGCGTAAGGGTAACAACCGGGTCGGAAGTAGGTGACTTCCACCAGGAATAATGGTCATAAACAACCATAAACGGCAATCCAAGCATATTGGAAACAAAGATATACATGATCAGTGTTAGACCCAGAATGTGAAAGACGCCGCCGGTTTTCCAGTCCATATTGCTTTTAATGATCCCTCTTACAAAATCCATGACCCATTCCATAAAATTCTGCATGCCTGTAGGTTTCAACGCCAACTTTCTTGTTGAGATGACCGCAATGATGAACACGATCAATGATGAGACAGTAATCATCATGACGTTGGACAGGTTAAAATACAACCCCATGAATTCAACTATCGGTTGCTTATGTTCCACCGAAACTCACCTCACTTTACTTTTTTCTTTGTTGAAGCAAACCTACAAAAAAATCTATCATAATGACCAGATAAGATGTCATTACGCCAATCACTACAGCTAAAAGATGAAACAAATCCGGAAAACGGAGCGCCACCGCCACCGCGAGGACAGCAGTCGCCATTCTCATCCCGGTACCGAGCGAGACCCTTTTTTTGCCTGAGGAAACATCGGTAACCGCCAATGTTTTCTTCACCATAAGCCATAAGTTAAAGAGGCTAACAGCTGTGCCAAGCAAAAGCCCGAGGAAAACAGAGCGGCAACCGGGAAACATCGCCCCCGTCAAATAAAGGCACAAAAGAATCACCAAATACTTGCGCAGCCTTTTGTAGATACGTAGAAGTTCCGGCATGCCTTAAACACTCCTGACAAGGGACGCCGATCAATTGCAGCACAGCAGGAAAGCGGTATGTCACTTCACCTGGCAAATCGCAACATTCTTAACCAAAACTCACAATTTGTTAAGGTTACGAGTAGCCTGCAGCTCCGGCTTTACTGGTTTTTCAGATTTCCGGCATATAAATAGTAGAATCCCAACCATATGAAAACCTTCTCATTATGTACACTTTTTTAGCATACAATAGCGCTTATCCAATGTCAATAGGAGTTTCCTTGATATAGTCATTAGAACTTGTTTTTTCGAGAAAAGGTCATCCCGCCTCCCGAAATAGGAAGGAAACGCCTGCACTGGCGTAAGCTTGCGCCCTTTTTCCAATCGTTTACATACCTGGCATTCATCTATATACCGAAAACATACCGTTATTATAGACCCTTTTTATTTTTTTACCAGCCTGTTTCTGCAGGGTTAACAAAATTGTAAAACACGAAGCGCATCCATACATTTTATTTTGTTCCAAACAGGCGGTCCCCCGCATCTCCGAGGCCCGGCACAATATACCCTTGCTCATTCAGCTTCTCATCAAGGGCTGCTGTATAAATATCAACGTCCGGATGGGCTTTCTGTACGGCTTTCACACCCTCAGGGGATGCAATCAGGCACATGAATTTAATGTTTTTTGCGCCTCGCTGTTTTAAAGACTGGATCGCATCCACGGCAGAACCGCCTGTAGCCAGCATCGGATCCACAATGATAAAATCACGTTCCTCTACATCGCTTGGAAGTTTTATGTAATATTCAACCGGCGTCAGTGTCTTCGGATCGCGGTACAGGCCGACATGTCCGACTTTCGCGGCCGGGATCAGTTTCCGCACGCCGTCGACCATGCCCAGGCCCGCACGCAGGATCGGGACAATGCCAATTTTTTTGCCGGTTAAAATTTTTGATTTTGCCTTGCAGACCGGCGTTTCAATTTCAATTTCTTCAAGCGGCATATCGCGGGTAATTTCAAATGCCATCAAAGTCGATACTTCGTCGACAAGTTCGCGGAATTCTTTTGTCCCCGTATGTTTATCGCGGATATACGTCAACTTGTGCTGGATCAGCGGGTGGTCAATGACATGAAGTGTGCTCAAATGAATTCTCTCCTTTAAAGGTTGGTATCAGGTTCGGCAAATGCTTACCCCAACCATTTTACACGAAAAAAGCGCCCAATCTCAAGGAAAGCCAAAAGAAAATCCTGAGGCCGGGCGAAAGGATCCAGCCCCGCGTTTTACGGGGCCATCCTGCTCAATTTTTTTGCCGGTTCTGACTCGAATTTGTTTTTATGCCACATTGGAAGCGGACCAGCCATCCGTCCGGAAAAAGCGGGATAAAACCCCTGCTTAGTTTTGGCCGGCGTACAGCGGAAAGCGTTCCGTAAGATGCTTGACGCGTCCTGCCGCTTCTTTTAAGACTGCTTCGTTATCCGGATTTTTCAATGCCGATCCGATAATGGATGCCACCTCATCCATTTCTTCCAGGCCGAATCCTCTTGTTGTGACTGCGGGCGTACCGATTCTGAGGCCGCTTGTCACAAACGGGCTTTCCGGATCATACGGAATCGTATTTTTATTGGCCGTAATGCCGATATCATCGAGCACTTTCTCCGCATCCTTCCCGGTAATGCCGAAAGAACGCAAATCAATGAGAATCAGATGATTATCTGTTCCACCGGATACAAGGTCAAATCCCTCTTTTTGGAGCCCTTCCGCCAGCCGTTTTGCGTTATCCACCACTTTTTGCGAATAGATTTTGAACCCGTCTGTAAGCGCCTCTCCAAAAGCGACGGCTTTAGCCGCAATCACATGCATAAGCGGGCCGCCCTGGATCCCCGGGAAAATCGATTTGTCCACTTTCTTTGCAAATTCCGCTTTGCATAAAATCATGCCGCCGCGCGGTCCCCGCAATGTTTTATGCGTTGTGGTCGTCACAAAATCCGCATACGGCACCGGGTTCGGATGTAACCCGCAAGCCACAAGCCCTGCAATATGCGCCATATCCACCATTAAATAGGCGCCGACTTCATCCGCAATTTCCCTGAACTTTTTAAAATCAATCGTGCGGGGGTATGCACTTGCACCGGCAACAATCAGTTTCGGCTTATGTACGCGCGCTTTTTCCAATACATCTTCATAATCAATATGCTGCGTTTCCTTATCCACACCGTATTCCACAAAATGGTACTGCATGCCGCTGAAATTGACCGGGCTGCCATGTGTCAAATGCCCGCCGTGGGACAAATTCATGCCAAGCACCGTATCGCCGTGCTCCAGAATGGTGAAATAAACCGCCATATTGGCCTGTGCGCCAGAATGCGGCTGGACATTGACATGTTCGGCACCAAAAAGCTGTTTTGCCCGCTCCCGCGCAAGGTCTTCCACAATATCCACATATTCGCATCCGCCGTAATAACGGTGCCCCGGATAGCCTTCCGCGTATTTATTGGTCAGAACGGAGCCTTGTGCTTCCATCACCGCTTCGCTGACAAAATTTTCGCTGGCAATGAGTTCAATCTTGTTTCTTTGCCGGTTCAATTCCTGCCGGATCGCCTCGTAAACTTCCTTGTCTTGATTTGCAATATGGCTCAATTCGGTACCCCCTCAAGATTGTTTTCATATTCTTTTTTATTTTACCATAATGCTTTGCAAAATTTGTCCATTTTTTTGACAGGAAGAAAAAAAACATGCCCCGCATACAACATGCAGGGCAGTATGGGTGGTCCCTTATTCCGGCTGTTCTTTTTCGTAAACCGCCCGCACGCCGCCGATCAGTTTCGGCCGCGTTTTGGCAAATGTAACATGGGCTTTTCCCAGCTCTTTTTCGGAAACCCTTACAGGTACGGCAACATGCTTTAAGTGCATGCCGATCAATGTATCCCCGATGTCGATGCCCGCGTCAGCCCGGATATATTCGACGACAACGGGATCTTCCATGTGAGCGTATGCATACGCAGCCATCGCGCCGCCCGCCTTCCGAACAGGCACGACCGTCACTTCTTCCCACCCCTTTTCATCGGCGAGCGAACGGTCAACCACAAGCGCCCGGTTCAGGTGTTCGCAGCATTGAAATGCCGGTTGGAATCCGAACTGGCGTGCAAACTTCTGTACACTGTCATAAATAATGGCGGCGACATCCATTGCCCCTGCTGTCCCGATTTTTTTCCCGGTTACTTCGGATGTCGAGCAGCCAACAACAAAAACCTGTCCTTTTTTCATTGGCACCTGCCGGAAAAATTCATCCAGCATGCGGTCCAACTGTTCTTCCAAACGTGCCGAATCTGATTGCAACAAAAACACCTCTGTTATTTTTGTTCATACTGCGCGATTTTCTCAATCCTGCGTGCATGACGGCCGCCTTCAAACGGCGTTCCGAGCCATTCTTTCACAATTTCACAGGCCAGCCCCGGCCCGATGACCCGCTCTCCCATGGCGAGGACATTGCTGTCATTATGGGCCCTTGTAGCCTTCGCGCTGAAGACATCATGTACAAGCGCGCAACGGATACCCTTTACTTTATTGGCGGAAATACACATCCCGATTCCGGTGCCACAAATGAGGATCGCACGGTCAAATTCCCCTTTTGCCACCTTTTCCGCAACCGGAAGCGCGTAATCCGGATAATCAACCGACCCTTCACAATCGCATCCGAAATCTTCGTAGGCAACACCCAGATCCTGAAGCAAACCGGCAATTTCCTGTTTAAGATGCTTACCGCCGTGGTCTGAAGCCAATGCCACTTTCATGTTCTTCCCCCTCCTTCATGCTTCTGATTCTATTGTGGCACAGAACGTCGAAAAAGAAAATAAAGCGTCTTAGAGGCCAGGTTCCATGGCTGTTAAAATTTCCGGCCCGTTTAAAACGTCCATCGTCCCCGGAAAAATGCCAGGCATACGGCCGCATGTTCCCGCATCTCCTCTTGTCTTGCGGGATTTCCCGGCACAAAACCTGAATTGCCGCGCTTCTTCCAGCCAAAACCGGTGCTCCCCGTCCAAAACCAGGCGGGCGAAAAACTCACCGGATATGAAAGCGGCGGGTGCTCCCTTTTAATTTCTCCGCATCCTGCTCGAGCTGCGCGATAAGCCTTTCAATCAATTCCATGTTCTGCGCCTGCTCATTTGTAATCGCCGTGACTTCTTTTGCCCCGGCAGAAGTCTGTTCGGTAATGGCCGCCACTTCCTGCGACTGGCTCGAAGCTTCGTGAATCGCATCCATTTGGTTCTTGGCCATACCGGCAATTTGATCAACTGCCCCCGCAACCAAATGGATTGATTCCGTCATTCTGTCCATCGCTTCATTGGCCTTTTGTCCTCTGTGCACTTCTTCATTGGCTTTTTGAACTTGTACAGCCATTTGTTCGACAACCCGTGTACCTTCCTGCTCAATGTGCTGGATCATCCCGGTAATGCCCTGAACGGCCTGGGCACTTTCATCCGCAAGCTTCCGGACCTCATTTGCGACCACCGCAAACCCGCGCCCGTATTCCCCGGCGCGTGCCGCTTCAATAGAAGCATTCAACGCCAGCAAATTGGTTTGTGCCGCGACTTCACCGACAAAAGAAATGATCCCCTCCACTTTCTTCGTTTCTTCCGCAAGATCCCGAACGGCTTCCAGCGAGATGGTATTTTCTTTTGCCAGATTTTCAACACCTGATATAAGTGAGTCCATTGTCTCTTTGCTCGTCTTTAATTCGCTCAGCATGTGATCAGAAGATTTTTTGCAAGTATCCGCTTTCCCGCGGACTTCGGATGCAAGCTGATAGGTTTTTTCAACGAGGTCAGCCGTAGATTGGGTGGCAGCCGCGGATTGCTCGGCGCCAAGTGAAATCTCTTCCACCGTCTTGTTTACATGTTCCGCCTGGCCCGCAGCCAGTGCCGTTTTCTCCGATATTTCCGACACACTTTCTTTGGTGCGTTCCACATTTTCATCAATTTGTTCAACCGTCTCCCGCAAATTGGAAAGCAAGGAATTGAAAGCCGCTGCGAGCGACTCAATTTCATCGCCCGATTTTGGCACGGGGACTTCATCTCTTAAATCCCCGCGGCTCGCTTTAAGGGCTGCATCTTCTAACTTGCGCATCGGGCCTGCAATCAGGAATGAACCGAAAAAGCTTAAAATCCCGGACCAGATAATCCCTAATGCAAGTGTAATGACAATAAACCACGGCAGCTTTATCCAGTCGGAAAAAAACGGATAAATAAGATAAATGAAAAGACCGCTTGCCGAATATGTAATAAAAGACAGCCCGGTTACGAACAATACAATTTTCTTCGTTAAACTGAATCTGTAGCTTCGCTTTTCCATCCGTCACACCCGCCCCTGGTTTCCCGTTTTCCTGTTTTTAATCAAACGATTGATCAATGCATGCAATTGTTGATAAGTTTCTCTGTAAGCATCCAGGCTGCCGCCGTACGGGTCCGGTACATCCCCGCTGCTTCCGGCATACTCCGCGATGGTAAACGTTTTATTGCGGGCATGCGGATACCGTGCTGCCACTGCCTGTTTGTGCCCGGACGTCATCGTAAGAATCACGTCAGCCCAACCCGCCAAATTCTCCGAAAGGTTCCGGGCGTGGTGGCGGAAATCGATTCCATTTTCTTTCAGCACCTCGTAGGTATGGACAGAAGCGTCTTCACCCTCGGGCGCAAAAAGGCCGGCTGATTCCACTTCAATGCCCGGCAGCTGTTTCGCTTTTAAAATGGCCTCCGCCATCGGGCTCCTGCATGTATTCCCGGTGCAAACAAAAAGGATATTCAAAGGCTGTCCCCCTATCCTGAACGATTTAAATCTACTATTATTATAGTAAAAAAGACCTTAATTACAAGGTTAATCTGTAGATAGATAAAAAAAGCCGGAAAATTGAAACCGGCTTTACTAAATAGAAAACAACAATTTGAGCCCAAAAACAACGAGGATCGTTCCCCCAAGCACTTCGCCGTACATCCCGATCCAGCCCTGGAATTTCCTGCCGATCAAAAGGCCGAGCCAGGTTAAAAATGTAGCAGCAACGCCGAAGCAAATCATAACAGCAACAGTCCGCACGCCGAAAATGCCAAGTGATAGCCCGGCAGAAAAACTGTCCAGGCTTACACTCAACGCAAACAGCATCGTTCCCCATCCGGACGGGCTGACAGCTTGCGCCCCCTCCTTTTTGAAGACCCATACAATCATCTGTATCCCCATAATCACGAGCAATATGCCACCAATATACTGGGCAAATAGGCCAAAAGTACGGGAGAGAAGATGGCCCGCAAAAATGCCGAGAACCGGCATCAACACATGAAAAATGCCGACCGTTAAACCTATGTAAAAGATTTGCCTCAGTCTGGGCTGCATCATGCCCACGCCGAGGCTTACCGAAAAAGCATCCATACCGAGCGCCAAAGCCATGATCGCCAAAGTTACCATTTCTGCGATGACTGCCATCTCTTTTTCCCCCTTTGGACGTGCCTACTCCAGCTTATGCACGTCCGGGGCGTTTTAGAAGCCGCAGATCATCCGAAACCGCCCGCGCACCCGATCCGCAATAAAACAGCACCAAGCGATAAGGGCAGTTTAAAAGCGTCCGGGTTACTGAACATCCTCTTCTTTTACATAACGATGCCCCGCTGCTTTCTCAAGCCGATTCATAATCGCCCGGCCGATGCCTTCACGCGGAAAAATTTCAGAAAATATCACATCCACTTTTTGCGCATTAAACGACCGAAGTGTATCATACAAGTGCTGGGCAACGGTCTCAAGGGATGCCCGCCTGCCACAAACTGCCACCACATCAGCACGGACGATACCGGACGTTTCTTCCGTCACAATCGCTCCTGTTACTTCCCCTTTTTTCCGGTGCGCATCGATCATTTGCTGCATAAAAGCTATGCTGCCATCCACAAGATAAACCGGCGCATCTGGCGCATAATGCGTATATTTCATGCCGGGTGCTTTCGGCCGGGCGCCAGCACCAGTTCCCTTAAGTCCCGGATCAAGCCTCACTTTTCCAATCCGTTCTTCGAGCTGTTCTTTCGTAACACCGCCCGGGCGCAAAATCACAGGCACTTCCGCTGTCACATCGAGCACGGTCGATTCCACTCCGACACCCGTTTCTCCGCCGTCCACAATGCCGGCAATTTTACCGGCAAGGTCTTCCCGGACATGGCGAGCTAATGTCGGGCTCGGCTTGCCGGACCGGTTGGCGCTCGGGGCGGCAATCGGCAGCCCGCTCATGCGAATAAGCGCCAGTGCAACCGGATGCCGGGGCATGCGGATCCCGACCGTGTCCAGCCCGGCCGTCACCTTTTCGGACAATGCCCCTTTCTTTACTTTTACAACGAGCGTAAGCGGGCCCGGCCAAAAAGCTTTCATCAGCACTTTCGCCGTTTCCGGTATTTCTTCCGCCAATTCTTCCAGCTGCTTTTCCTCCGCAATGTGGACAATCAGCGGATTATCGGATGGCCTTCCTTTTGCCTTGAAAATCTTATCCACCGCTTCATCGCTTGTTGCATCGGCTCCTAAACCGTATACCGTTTCAGTCGGAAAAGCGACTGTCTGCTTCTCTTTCAGTAACTGCGCTGCTTCTGCAAGTTGTGGATAAGCACCGGGATTCTCCACAGTTTTATCCACAACCCAGTATTTTGTTTCCATTCTTTTTCACCTTTCTCCATCCAATCATCGGTCCTGCCAGGATATTTATTTATCAAGTTTTCTCCCGGCAAGTATACAAAAGTTCGAAAAATGAAACAAGTATTATCCACAACTTGTGGATAATACTTCGCATTTTGTTGATAACCCGTCTTTGTTCCAGCCCGTTTGTCCGAGCTTTCCACAATCCGGGTGGAAAATGTTAAAACAGTTCTTTGATCACTTTCACAATCAGCAGCTTTTTCTCCACCTCGCCATCCTCTCCGGCGTAAACAGCGCTAGTGTGGTTTGCTGTTTCACCGACTGGCTGTTTCGTTTTGCGGTCTTGTGCCGCTGGTTGATTTTCATGCGGTTTCCGGTTCACTTTTTCAGCTGTCGCCGCTTCGGCAGGTTTTGTGCGGGCATTGGAAGTCGCAACCTTCTTTGTTTCCGATTTCTTTTCTTCACCCCTGCTGCTTGTTGCAACGCCGTTGGAAAAATCGAGAAAACAGAGGGGCGGATACAGGACGCACCACCAATTGGCGCCCTTGCCTTCCCCAAGCGTAATCAAAACCGCTTCATACTTCCCGGCCGGATATAAGTACTGGCCGTATAATTTTGTCGGAAAGGCGACCTTACCAAGTTCGGCTTTTACCGGTTCGTCCAGCTGTTCTTCCGCCATCACCCTTCTTGCAATGCTTTCAATTTCCGGCAAGTGGGAGCGGATGACTTTTTCCGCTTCTTTTTTGGAATTTAAGTGGCCTACCCATTTGGCGATGTTCGTATTTACTTCATCGCGGATTTTCCGTTTTACTGCCTGGTCTTCCGGCTTGTCACTGTTTGCCAGAATGCGCAGCCGGATCGCATCTTTCGGAATAACGATGGTTTCAGCCTCCACCGCTTTTTGTTTCGGTGCATATAAACTGATGATCGTTGCGATCGATAACATGAAAATATACAATGAAACCACTGTTTTTCTTTTCATTTTCTTCCCCCGTCCCTTCATATTCCCATTGTGGGCAGGAACAGGGGATTTTAAACTATGAATCTGAAAAAAAGCTAATTTTTTTCGCAAAACACCATCCGCTCATGGCCGTTGATATCGCGGACCACTTCCACAACGCTTTCCGGAAATGTATCCCGCAACAAGCAGGAAACGCGCTCCCCCTGGCCTGACCCGATTTCAAAACCGACGAGCGCCCGCTTGCTTAAAACAGACGGCAATGTTTCCATAAAGCGCCGGTAAAACGCAAGGCCGTCTTCTCCGCCAAACAGGGCCGTTTCAGGGTCATGGTCGCGCACCACAACGGATAACGAGCTCCGGTCCGTTTCCGGGATATACGGCGGATTGGATAAAACAATGTCCAATTTCTCGCCGTGTATAAACGGTTGGAGCAGATCTCCGTGCACAAACCGGATATCCGCATGCAGGGCTTCAGCGTTTTTTTCAGCTACGGCAAGCGCTTTTTCCGAAATATCGGAGGCGTACACCAAAAGCTCCGGCAACTCCAATTTAATTGTGGTCGCGATAATGCCGCTCCCTGTCCCGATATCTGCCAATTTAAGCCCTTTTGTTTCCCCGAAATGACGGCGGATCCGTCCGATTGCACCCTGCACCAATTCTTCCGTTTCCGGGCGCGGAATGAGCACATCCCCGTTGACAAAAAATTTTCGTCCGTAAAAGGTTTCATAGCCCGTAATATGCTGGACCGGAACCCCTTTTGCATGGGCTTCTGCCGCTTGCCGGAACTTCGCCTCCACATCCGGAGGCAAAACCATCCGCAAGTTGGAAAGCAGGCGGGTGCGATCCATATCCAGAAAATGTCCGAGCAAGATCTCCCCGGCTTGCGCGTCGCGGCCGTTTTCCGTTAAAAAAGAAGAAGCCCACTGCAAGGCTTCATACACTTTTATGTTCCTATCCATCAGCCATTCACACTCTCCAGTTTTTTTGACTGGTCTTCAAGAATGAGGGCATCAATGATTTCATCGAGTTTGCCATCAAGCACCTGGTCAAGCTTTTGGATCGTTAACCCGATCCTATGGTCCGTCACACGGTTTTGCGGAAAATTGTACGTACGAATCCGCTCGGAACGATCCCCCGTTCCAACGGCAGATTTCCGGTTGGCGTCATATTCCGCCTGCGCTTCCTGCTGAAATTTATCATAAATGCGGGCACGAAGCACTTTCATCGCTTTTTCTTTATTTTTGATCTGCGATTTTTCATCCTGGCAGGACACGACAATCCCGGTCGGAATATGGGTCAGGCGCACAGCCGACATTGTCGTGTTGACGCTTTGCCCGCCCGGCCCGCTTGATGCAAATGTATCGACCCGGATATCTTTCTCATTGATATCCACTTCGACTTCCTCCGCTTCCGGCAAAACCGCAACCGTTGCCGTAGACGTATGGATACGCCCGCCCGATTCCGTTTCCGGCACACGCTGCACCCGGTGAGCCCCGTTTTCAAACTTCAATTTCGAATACGCACCCTTGCCGTTCACCATAAACACAATTTCTTTGTACCCGCCGATCCCCGTGACATTGGCTTCAATCACATCGATTTTCCAGCCTTGCGATTCGGCATAACGCATGTACATGCGGTACAGATCGCCTGCAAACAACGCGGCTTCATCCCCGCCGGCTGCCCCACGGATTTCCACGATAACATTTTTTTCATCATTCGGGTCTTTCGGCAGGAGCAAAATTTTCAGGCGCTCTTCATATTCCGGGATTTTTGACTCGAGCTCATGGATCTCTTCTTTCACCATGTCCTTCATTTCAGGATCGAGTTTTTCCGAAAGAAGCGACTTTGCATCCTGGAGCTGTTTCTGCACTTCTTTATATTCACGGTACACCTGTACGGTTTCCTGTAAATCCGACTGCTCCTTCGAATACTCCCGCAGTTTTTTCGGATCATTGACGATCTCAGGATCACTTAACAACTCGTTCAGCTTTTCGTACCGATCTTCCACGGCCTGCAACCGATCGAACATCGAACCCCACCTCATTTCACAACGTATTCCCGTTCCGATAACAGCAAAATCCGCCCTCAGACATAACAAATTTATTATAGTATACGCACGGGGAAACTTAAAGCGGAACATGAAAACAGCTGCTGAAATGCCTTTTTCCGGGATGATTTCCTATTTCACGTCTATTCGGACATGAATGTTGTAGCGGGGCGCCACTTTCAAAAGCTGGCTGCGGATGTCCGCTGCTTTTTTCATTCTTTCCCTGTGGTTCAGCTGTTCCTCCGTGTGAACATTGACCCACATATCTTTCCCGTTCACATATACCGAATGGGGGACGGCACTGTCCATTTTCCAAACCGCTTCCCGTACCCTCTCGATATCCGCGTTTACAGCGGCTGCCCCGCCAGCATCCCCGTTTCTTTGCCCGGCCTTTTGCGTATCCGCCGTGCTTAACGGCCTCGTTTCAACACGATCCGGCGCAGCTTCACGGGTCCGGTTTTGGGCCGTACAACCTGCTAAGAGCAGCATGGCCAGGCAGAGGAAAATCAGCTGTTTTGCCATAAAAAAAACCTCCTTTTCCAGTAGGTTTCCCTTCGGACGGAGGTTTATTTACGGACCACGTGCCGTCACAGCGGCGGATGGTCGTGGCATTTGCGGCAAACAGGATAATACGTGTCATTCCCGCCGATCTGGATCTGGTCCCCTGTATACACCGGCTTCCCGTTCTCATCGACGCGCAAATTCATCGTCGCCTTCCGCTCGCAAAACCAGCAGATCGTTTTCATTTCTTCGATTTTATCCGCATACAAAAGCATGTATTTGCTGCCCTCAAAAAGTTCATTTTGAAAATCATTTTTAAGGCCAAACCCCATTACCGGGATATGCAAATCATCGACAATACGGGCAAGCTGCAGCACATGTCTTTTTTTCAAAAACTGGACTTCATCGATCAGGACGCAGTATGGCGGGGGATTGTACCCTTTCACCATTTCAAAAATATCCGTATCATCGTAGATCGGGATCGCCTTCCTGCGCAAACCGATTCTGCTTGAAATATAGCCTTCTTCATCGCGCGTATCGATACCCGATGTAAAGATAAGGACCGGTTTATTCTGTTCTTCATAGTTATGGGCAACTTTCAATATTTCAATCGATTTGCCGCTGTTCATTGCGCCGTATCTGAAAAATAGCTGTGCCATCGTTCCCGCTCCTTATTTCAACAAATATGGTTTTAGGATCAGAAAAATCCGTCCGGGCAAACCGGAATCCCATAAAAAAAACAGGCAAACGCATCGCCTGTTTTTCATGGATTCTTTTATTTAAGTCCGTATTTTTTATTAAAGCGATCAACACGTCCGTCAGCAGTCGCGAATTTTTGGCGTCCTGTATAGAATGGATGGCATTCGGAACATACTTCCACGCGCAGTTCATCTTTTACAGAACCACTTTCGAATTCGTTGCCGCACGCACATTTGACCATTACTTTTTTGTATTCTGGATGAATTCCTGGTTTCATGCTTTTCATCTCCTTCAGCCCTGAGTCATTGCGAAACAGAGTTCTATTGTTTTACGGGACACGCCCTGTAAAATTTCATAAACACACTATGCTTAGTATAGCAAGTCCGAAGTGGAAATGCAACATCACTGCCTGAAAAAAGTTCTTCCTTATTTTTCCTTATATTACACGCCTTGACGATGATACTTTCAAGTCTGCTTTGATCATTTCCACAAACTCGTCGTTTGTTTTGGATTGTTTCAGCTTGCGCAAGAATTTTTCGACAAAATCCGGAGAATCGGACATCGATTTGCGGATCGCCCACAGCACTTCGAGATGGTCTTTCGAAAGCAGCAGTTCTTCTTTCCTTGTACCGGAACGGCGGATGTCGATGGCCGGGAAAACGCGCTTTTCAGCGAGGGAGCGGTCAAGATGGAGCTCCATGTTCCCGGTGCCTTTAAATTCTTCATAAATCACATCATCCATGCGTGATCCGGTATCGACTAGCGCGGTGGCCAAAATTGTCAGGCTGCCGCCTTCTTCAATATTACGCGCCGCCCCGAAAAACCGTTTCGGACGATGGAACGCAGCCGGGTCAATCCCGCCTGAAAGCGTTCTCCCACTCGGCGGAATCACAAGGTTATAGGCGCGTGCGAGGCGCGTAATGCTGTCCATTAAAATGACGACATCGCGCTTATGCTCGACAAGGCGCATCGCTCTTTCCAATACGAGTTCCGCAACCTTGATATGGTTTTCCGGCACTTCGTCAAAGGTCGAGCTGACGACATCCGCATGCACGGAACGTTCAATATCTGTTACTTCTTCCGGCCGTTCATCAATCAACAGAACGATCAATTCCGCATCAGGATGGTTCACGGTAATAGAGTTGGCAATTTCTTTCAGCAGCATCGTTTTACCGGCTTTCGGCGGCGCCACAATCAAACCGCGCTGCCCGAAACCAACCGGGGTGATTAAATCCATAATCCGGGTGGACAGTTTTTCGGGAGCCGTTTCAAGGATAATCTGCCGGTTCGGATAAAGCGGCGTCAGAGCCGGAAAATGAACCCGTTCCTTAGCGGTTTCCGGGTTTTGGCCGTTTACCGCTTCCACATGCAGCAAGCCGTAATAGCGTTCGTTTTCTTTCGGCGGCCGGACTTTGCCGGAAACCTTATCGCCGTTTCTTAAATCAAAGCGGCGGATTTGCGAAGCAGAAATATAAATGTCCTCCGAACTTGGGGAGTAGTTGATCGGGCGCAGGAATCCGAATCCTTCCGACTGGATGATTTCGAGCACGCCTTCCATAAAGAAATACCCTTCTTGCTCTGCCCGTGCTTTTAAAATCGCAAAAATTAACTCTTTTTTCGTCAGTTTGCTATAGTAGGATACTTTATACTCTCTTGCAAGGGCATAAAGCTCTTTTAACGTCATATTTTCCAGACTTGATATTGATAAACTTTCCATAAAAACACCACACTTTTTCAATTTACAGTCGGGTAGAGCAGTCTGTTTCTTCCGTTACATCAAAATTTTCCATTTGTTCCCGGCGCTTAAAACTATACCGGTATACCAATGGAACAGAACAGGCTAAAAATAAAGGAATGTGAAGGCAAGATATGAACATCCACAGTTTTGCTTTGCGCATAGATAGAAAACATGAGCTGTCTGCAAAGAGGCAATGTTGCAGCACGTGCATCTATGGAGCCGCACCATGTACGGAAGAAAAAGAAGACAAACAATTGAATATTTATAAATAAAATCATAATCATTTTAACCCTGAAACAGAAGAGAAATCAACTAAAAATAGCATAAGAGGTAAAAAACTTTGTTGAAAATGGGAGGGAAGGCGGCACTTCCGCCCTTCCCCCGCCGCTATAGCTGCATGGTCCCCCGGAGATTTACGCTTTGATCACAAGGTTCGGCTTTTTCTTCAGACTGTGCTGCCCTTCAATAAAGCGGACCGTCCCCGACTTTGCACGCATGACGACAGAATGGGTGGATCCGTACTGGCCCTTAAATTGGACACCGCGCAAAAGTTCCCCGTCGGTTACGCCGGTCGCAGCAAAAATGGCGTCATCCCCGCTCACAAGGTCGTCCATCATCAGCACTTTATTGATGTCAACCCCCATGCTCAGGCAGCGTTCTTGCTCCGCGTCGTTTTGCGGCAGAAGGCGTCCCTGGATCTCGCCGCCGAGGCATTTCAGCGCAACTGCTGAAATAACCCCTTCCGGCGCGCCGCCCGATCCGAACAAAATATCTACACCGGTATGGTCGAATGCCGTGTTAATGGCAGCTGCCACATCCCCGTCATTGATCAGTTTGATCCGGGCGCCTGCAGCACGGAGCTGCGCAATAATTTCTTCATGGCGCGGACGGTTCAGAACTGTTGCCACCACATCCTCGATATCTTTATTTTTTGCCTTTGCCACAGCTTTTAAATTATCGATAATCGGCGCATTAATATCAATCATGCCGACTGCTTCAGGGCCGACAGCAATTTTATCCATGTACATATCCGGCGCATGGAGCAAATGTCCGTGATCTGCTATCGCCAGCACACTGAGCGCATTCCAGCCGCCGGATGCAAGAATATTCGTTCCTTCCAGCGGGTCAACTGCAATGTCAACGCGGGGGCCGTATCCGTTCCCGAGTTTTTCCCCGATGTACAGCATTGGTGCTTCATCCATTTCCCCTTCACCAATGACGACAGTGCCTTTCATCGGAATGGTGTCGAACACATCACGCATCGCGGACGTTGCCGCATCATCCGCTTCATCTTTCAATCCGCGCCCCATCCATCTTGCGGATGCAAGTGCTGCAGCTTCCGTGACGCGAACCAATTCCATTGACAAACTTCTTTCCAATTTCACTACCCCCATAAATAGATTTTTAATTAGTATATCACATTTAAAAAATTATTGTGTCATAATTTCTCTGTTTTTTTCTATTTATGGGGGAGCCGGCAGTTGTTCGCTAGGAATGGTTCAGGTGTTCCATCTCCTTTTCGGACATGCCTTCCCGCCAAACAGCAGCACCAAGTCCGGTTAGTTTTTCCACGAGGCAGCTGTATCCGCGGTCGATATGTTCAACGCCTGTCACTTCTGTCACGCCTTCTGCCATCAGGCCGGCAATGACAAGGGCAGCACCCGCACGCAAATCACTCGCTTTCACCTTTGCCCCTTGAAGCCGGACCGGACCGTTTACAATCGCAGACCGTCCTTCCACTTTAATATTGGCGCTCATTCTCCGCAACTCGTCAATATGTTTAAAGCGGGCGGAATAGATTGTATCGGTTACGATGGACGTCCCTTCTGCTCTTGTCAGAAGCGTGGTGAACGGTTGTTGCAGATCTGTCGGAAACCCCGGATAAACGAGCGTTTTAATATCAACGGGTTTCAGCTTGTCTGCTTTCCCGATAAAAATCTGTTCATCCCCGGTTTCCACAGGTATGCCCATTTCCCTGAGCTTTGCGGTCAGCGACTCGAGATGATGCGGAATGACATTGTCAACAAGTACTCCTTCACCCGCGGCCGCCGCCAGGATCATAAACGTACCGGCTTCGATCCTGTCCGGAATAATCGTATGCCGGCAGCCGCTCAAATGATCTACGCCTTCAATCCGGATGACATCTGTTCCGGCGCCTTTAATTTTTGCGCCCATATTTGTCAAAAGTGTGGCTACGTCAATGATTTCCGGCTCTTTTGCAGCGTTTTCAATGATTGTCCTTCCCTTTGCTTTAACGGCAGCCAGCATAATATTGATCGTTGCCCCGACACTGACAACGTCCAGATAAATACGGGCACCTTTCAATTCATCCGCCCTTAAATAGATGGCACCCTGCTCATTTGTCACTTTTGCGCCCAATGCTTCAAAACCTTTAATATGCTGGTCGATCGGCCGCGGTCCGAGATGGCACCCGCCCGGCAGCCCGATGACAGCTTTTTTGAACCTGCCGAGCATCGCGCCCATTAAATAGTATGAGGCACGCAGTTTCTTCACCCTGCCATTGGGCAGCGGCATCGAGATCATATGGCGGGGATCGACCGTAATTTCCCCGTCCTCTGACGTAACCGTTGCCCCGATCTCTTCCAGCAGGCCGGTCAATGTCCGGACATCGGAAATTTCAGGCAAGCCTTCTATTGTTACAGGAGATTCCGCGAGGATGGTAGCAGGTATTAAAGCGACAGCGCTGTTTTTTGCGCCGCTCACTTTAATGGTGCCTTTCAAAGGATATCCCCCGGCAATTTTTAGCTTTTCCATATTAAGCTCCCTTCTTTAGCGGGTATGGATGTACATTCCGGCTGTAAATGGCCGTTTCGCAAACTGAGTCCGAAAGCCCCGAAAAAACAATATGAATCCCAGCAACAGGATTGCCGAACAGGCGGAAAATCAAACTGTCCCGGAGAAAGCAAGAAATAAAGAGCAATTTTAAATATTTCCGTTATTTTGCTGTACGGCTGTTCCAGTCGCGTGTAAATTGTTCAATCCCTTTGTCCGTTAATGGATGCTTGAACAGCTGTGTGAGCACTTTAAACGGGACGGTTGCGATATGCGCCCCTGCGAGCGCCGCTTGTGTAATATGTTGCGGGTGGCGGATCGAAGCTGCGATAATTTCCGTATCAATTTGATGGATGGAAAAAATTTCGGCAATCTCGGAAATCAGGTGGATGCCGTCATGACCGATATCATCCAGCCTGCCAAGGAACGGCGAAACATACGTTGCACCCGCTCTTGCCGCCAAAAGCGCCTGATTGCTGCTGAAAACCAAGGTAACATTTGTGCGGATGCCTGCCTGTGCCAATTGATGAACGGCTTTCATTCCTTCCGGCGTCATCGGCACTTTGACTGTAATATTCGGAGCAATAGCCGCCAGTTCCTTTCCTTCTTTCACCATACCTTCCGCATCTTCGGAAACGACTTCAGCACTGACAGAACCAGGCACGAGCGCCGTAATTTCTTTTAACCGGTCATGGAATGAAACATTTTCCTTTGCCACAAGCGACGGATTTGTCGTTACACCGGACAAAATCCCCCATTCATTTGCGGTTTTGATTTCCTCGAAATTGGCAGTATCAATAAAAAATTTCATTCTGCTTCCATCTCCTTTTATGGTTCCTATGTATCCATTTCCACTATACCACGGAACGAAAAGAAAGTTCAGAAAAACAACCGTTTTTTTCACTGGTGCCTATCCAAAAAACGACTATAAACCCTCTTGTTTCGGGCGTTTGAACCTGTTTCCCAAAAAAGGCACAAATGTAAAGCGCTTAAAAAACCCGCATTTTAAAACACCATACCAAAAAAGCCCGGCACGCACGGGGCAGCGCCAGACCTTTTTATCTTGAACACTCATCCTTAAGGCATGTGTGTTCTCGGCTAATCTAAAACAATCATGCTTTTTGGTTAGAACCGAACTCGCGGATTTTGCCGATAACGGTTTGTTTAATCGTTTCGCGTGCAGGCCCGAGGTATTTGCGCGGATCGTATACATCCGGATCAGCTGCCAATACTTCACGAACCGTTTTCGCGGAAGCAATTTGGTTTTCCGTATTCACGTTGATTTTCGCAGTACCTAAAGAAATAGCTTTTTTAATATCAGCTTCAGGGATGCCTGTCCCGCCGTGAAGTACAAGCGGCATGCCGGTAATTTTGCTGATTTCTTCCATTTCTTTGAAGCCAAGGTTTGGTTCGCCGTGGTAAGGGCCGTGAACCGAACCAAGAGCCGGTGCCAAAGCATCGATTTTGGTTGCGTCAACCAGTTTTTTGCATTCTTCAGGATCCGCATAAATGATACCTTTTCCGACAACATCGTCTTCCTGGCCGCCGACAGTGCCGAGTTCTGCTTCCACAGATACGCCGTGGGCATGCGCATATTCCACCACTTTAGAAGTAATTTCCACGTTTTCATCAAACGGATGGTGGGAAGCGTCGATCATTACAGAAGTAAAGCCTGCATCAATGGCTTTCTTTGCATTTTCAAAGCTTGAACCGTGGTCAAGATGGATCGCGACCGGAACCGTGACGTTCAAGTCTTCCATTAATCCTTCAACCATTTTTACAACGGTTTTAAAACCGCTCATGTAACGGCCTGCTCCTTCGGAAACACCGAGGATGACCGGGGATTTTTCTTCTTCTGCAGCCATCAGAATGGCCTGGGCGTATTCAAGGTTATTGACGTTGAATTGCCCTACCGCATATTTCCCTTCTTTTGCTTTATTCAGCATTTCAGTCATGGAAACTAAAGGCATGAATTTTCCTCCTTATCATTTGCGTTAAAAAGATTGCCCGAGGTTATCATTTTTATGATATACAATCTTCATAACATCATACTAGCCTATTGATCATTCCTTAACAATCATAACAAACAAAACCGGCATTTACCAATGAACTTTATTTGTCGGTAAAAAGAAATAAAATTATCAAAATTTTACGGTTTAGCACTTTTTTCACTTCATGCGCTTACATTGCCAAATATTTTTTCACTGCCTTGCGGATGTCGTCAATATCAAACGGCTTTGCAAAATGGGTCAGCGCCCCGAGCTCCTTCGCTTTCTCAATCAAGTCCAGTTCGCCGTAAGCGGTCATAATGATGGCCCGGATATCCGGTTTCATTTCTTTCAGCTTTTTTAAAATTTCAATGCCGTCCATGCCGGGGATTTTCATATCCAGCAAGACAAGGTCGATTTCATGGTTTGCAGCCAGGGAAAGTGCCTGGGGGCCGTTTGCCGCCTGAAAGGTTTCATAGCCCTCTTTCTGCAGCACTTCCGTAAGCAAAACCCGGATGCCAAATTGGTCGTCAACAATTAAAATATTCGGCTCTCTCATTTTTCTCCTCCATCAGCTGATCAGTTTTAACAAAATTTGTATGTATTTTTGCCTGGCATTACTCACTTGCTTTATGTATGTTAAACTATTTCTACTTCTTGTTCCTTTTTTCCTGCTTATGCAAGTGGCAAATTAAATGATCATAGACGGAGGCGGAAAAGCGGCAAAAAAAATAAAAGGGGAAGGCCCCCCTTTTATTCTATCGTCAACTTAACCCCTTCCACATACCGGGGGTTAATTCGTTTTCCTTTTTGAACCACTTTTCCACTGTACAGCTGCTTGCCGCTTGAAATGTCAAACACATACAGGAGACACGCTTTTTCCCGGGAATCGTTCGGGATAAGGAAGTACAACCTGCCGTTTTTGATTTCAGGGATGGGGTTGCCCGTACTCTGGTACTTGATAGCAAATGTCTTGTCTGCTTTCAGCTTTCCATTCCCGTCAAAGGTTAAAAGGCGCGCGCCTCCTTTCTTTCCCCCGGTTGCCATATAAACCGTCTTTCCGTTGTAAACATATTTCCAATTATCGCGGTTTCGCAGCGGAATGTTTATCGGTGGCTTGAGTTTTTTCGTTTCATTTGTGTAATATTTGTAAATGACGGTATTCATTTCCTTTACTGAACCGTCATCGTCCACTTTCTCTTCTTGATATGCCAGTATATGGTTGGGCTTGTTCATGTCGGTTTCTGCGAGCTGGGTATATTGAGCCATTCTCCCCGTCTGTCCTCTTTGTGTAATCCATTTGCCTCCGGTTATTTTCTTGTCCGGCAGGCTGACACGATATACGCGGATATCTCCATCTGTGGCTGCCGCTACTTTCAGCTCATTCCCGGTTTTTTGCACATCCCAAACCGATGGAAAAGATTGTTTTGAAAAACCCTGCACCTTCCTCTTCATTGTTTCTGTTTTTCTTGTTTTCTTATCCAGCACCTCGACATACAGTTCTTTATCGAACCGGTGAAGCGGCTGCGGAATGATGTCCGCATAAGCAATCATTTGTCTATCCTCATAAAAGCCGCCTTGATTGGTCTTTCCCCTCATAAATCGGGGGTACTGCTTGACATACTGCTTGTACCAATCGGGGTCTTCATCTAGTAGCGAAAAAGAAGATTCCCTTCCTAAATAGCGGCTTCCAGATGAAGTAATCGAAAACATGCGATTCAAATGGTTTTCCTGGTTATCCAGAGCAGTGATTTTAACATTTCGGATTTCTTTTTCATTTCCGCTTATCTTTTTCAGCATAAGCCCCGGATCCTTGTCAGCGGCCAATGCGGTGTAAAAAAAGGGAATCGCCGCCACAACCGCAACCACAATCACCAATAAATTTATATAGCGTCTCATCGTATCTCTCCCTTACACCGTTACTTTGTATTTGATCAAGTATCCCCCCAGCAGGATGGAATACCCCGCGATGATGGCAGTCATGGCCACTTCAATCCATAACAATTCCGATTGGTACAAAACACCGGGCAGCAATATATCAAAGAGGAAATCCGGCGTCCAAAATAAAACGAACGAGAGAAAGCCGAAAAGCAGGCCGAGCAAGACCCCCTTCATGCGGAAACTTCTTTCCAATAAGATGGCCGTAAAGATCACAAGGACCACTGTAAACCCTAACCCGTAATGTAAGAGAAAGTCTATCACTGTACTAGGAAGGAGCAGGTTAAACAAGGGAAAACTTAAGACAGCATCTATGACCGTCATATCCATCCTGTAAATGCCCGGTGTAATAGCATTAAAAAAGAAATGTTCAACCGGCAGCAAAACAATCTGAACAGCAACAAATCCAAACACCATCAGCAAAATGCTTGCCGCTTTCGCCAAATAGAGATTCCATCTTTCAACAGGAAGCATCAAAAGCCGGTATATAAACGTATGCTTACCGTACCAGTCCCTGTACCAAATCAGGAATATATAAAACATCATGGCCGCCGCACAAAGCGCAATCGGCCCCATGAACCAAATCGAACCAAAGCAGTCGATAAAGCCGATCGAACCATAATGCTTTACGTATGCCAGCTTTGGCAGTGACTGATGATACATGATCTCATTTGCTTTAGTGATGTAACGATGCACCGTCAAAAAAACGGCCGTAAATTGTGAAAGGATGGTGATTGCAACCAAAGACCAGTAGATTTTCGCAAAACGGTTGATTTCGAAGTTGACGAGTTTTACAAAACTTTTCATTGCCGGTATACCTCCCTCATTATATCGACAACGGATTTCCCTTCGCTTTGGCGAATGTCTTCCGTGTAAAATTCTTTTAAAACCTTCCCGTCCCCGAGCAGCACCACTTTGTCCAATAGATGCTCAATATCGTTGATTTCATGTGTGGTAATCAACACCCCGCGGTTTTCAACCAGGCCGCTTGCGAACACATCTGCAATTTGTTCCCGGCTGAAAATATCAATGCCCGAAAAAGGTTCATCCATCAGCACATAATCGACATCGAGCGATAGCCCAAGCAGCAAATTCACTTTTGCCATGTTTCCTTTCGAAAGGTCACCGATCCGGTCATTTT
Organism: Weizmannia agrestimuris; assembly: GCF_943193165.1. NCBI lineage: Bacteria > Bacillati > Bacillota > Bacilli > Caryophanales > Bacillaceae > Heyndrickxia > Weizmannia agrestimuris. The sequence continues at coordinate 6,539 of NZ_CALPDC010000018.1, read as the reverse complement.
CATTCAGTTTGAAAAAATAAAGCAAGTCTTTTGCGCGCAATGCATTCCAGTCCGGATAATAATCTCGCATAAAAAGAATGGCATCTTTGATTTTCATCCGCGGCAGCATGATGGGCGCATCCGGAATGAATGCCAGCTTCTCGTAAATATGTTTGTTGTACGGTTCCCCGTCGATCAGAATCTTTCCTTTGCTGACCGGGACAAGCCCTGCAATCGCTTTTAAAGTGGTTGTTTTGCCTGTCCCGTTCACCCCGATCAAACAGGTAATTTCCCCTTTTTCTGCTGTAAAAGAAAGCGAATCAAGCACTTTTTTTCGCCCGTATTTTTTCGTAACTTCCATAACTTCAATCATGCCCGGCCCCCCTTTTGCCCGCGGTATTGCCTTTTTACCAGCTCCAATAGCTCCTCCAGCGGAATGTCCATCGGGCGGATCGCATCCAGAAAATCAGCCAATGCTGACTGGATCAGTTCTTCCCGTACCCGGGCAAGCACTTCCCGGTCTGTTGTAATCCGGCTCGGAAGATTGCGTTCTGTGTGGATCAAACCTTGCTCCTCCATTTCTTTATACGCTCTTTGCGCGGTATTCGGATTGATTTTTAACATGGCTGCAAGTTCGCGCCGCGATGGAATTTCCTGTCCCGCCTCAAGGCTCCCTGACGCAATCCGGGTTTTAAAATAGTGGATAACCTGGATGTAGACAGGATCGCGGTTATTCCATTTAATCTCTGCGATGATCTGAATCGCCCCCATCCTTTTTCATCTCTCCATGTGTATGAAGGGCTTCATACACGAACGTCAAAATGATCGTATTAATACATTCATACAGCTGATATGTGTATCATATCGTTCATACACTTCTCCGTCAATGGTTTTTTATAAAAAACCCGAAAAAAATTCCGGGCTTTTGTATGAAAAAAAACGGGATGCAAAAAAGCGGTGAGAAACCAAGCATAATGGTCTCTCACCGCTTTTTTCATTTAGGTGCCTTTGGAAAAATGGAGCACTTCCAAAGGGACGAGTTTATTGTTTCCCCTTGATCGACGCTTCGATAAACCCTTTAAACAAAGGCTGCGGGCGTGTCGGGCGCGAGGTAAATTCCGGGTGGAACTGGGAAGCAACGAACCACGGATGGTCCTTCAGCTCGACAATTTCAATGAGCCGGCCGTCCGGGCTTGTCCCTGAGAACGTGAACCCGGCATTTTCCATCTGTTCACGGAATTGATTGTTAAATTCATAACGGTGGCGGTGGCGCTCATAAATGACTTCATCCTGATAAGCTTCATACGCTTTCGTACCTTTCACAAGCCGGCAAGGATAAAGCCCGAGGCGAAGCGTACCGCCGAGGTCTTCAATTTCTTTTTGCTCCGGCAAAAGGTCAATCACCGGATAAGGCGTATCCGGGTTGATCTCCGAGGAGTGCGCATCTTTCAAACCGAGGACATGGCGGGCAAATTCGACCGATGCAAGCTGCATACCAAGGCAGATGCCGAGAAACGGAATCTTGTGTTCACGGGCATACTGGATGGCAAGAATTTTCCCTTCGATGCCGCGATCGCCGAAACCGCCCGGCACTAATATGCCGTCCGCATCTTTCAGCAGATCCGCCACATTTTCCCTGTCCACCTCTTCGGCATTGATCATGTCAATATCAATATCTGCATCAAACTGGTAGCCGGCATGTTTGAGCGCTTCTGCAACGGAAAGATAGGCATCCTGGAGTGCCACATATTTGCCGACAAGCGCAATTTTTACCGTCTTTTTCAGATTGCGCACCCGGTCAACAAGCCCTCTCCATTCGGCCATATCTGCTTCCGGGCACTGCAGTTTTAAATGGTCGCAAACAAGCTGGTCCAGTTTTTGTTCCTGCAGCATGAGCGGAATGGCATATAACGTATCGGCATCGATGCATTCGACCACTTCGCGCGGCTGGATATCGCAGAACAATGCAATCTTGTCCTTCATATCCTGGGAGATCGGCATTTCCGTCCGGACGACAATGACATTTGGCTGGATTCCGAGGCCGCGCAATTCTTTTACACTATGCTGGGTCGGCTTCGTCTTCATTTCGCCCGATGCTTTTAAATAAGGAATTAATGTACAATGGATATACATGACATTGTCAATGCCGACATCCGTTTTGATTTGCCGGATTGCTTCAAGGAACGGAAGCGATTCAATATCACCGACCGTCCCGCCGATTTCGGTGATGACGACATCTGCATTGGTTACTTTTCCAGCACGAAAGACACGTTCTTTGATTTCATTGGTAATATGCGGGATGACCTGTACGGTGCCGCCGAGATATTCGCCGCGTCGTTCTTTCCGGATGACTTCGGAATAAACTTTACCGGTCGTGACGCTGCTGTATTTTGTTAAGTTAATGTCAATAAAACGTTCATAATGGCCGAGGTCAAGGTCGGTTTCCGCGCCGTCGTCCGTTACAAACACTTCCCCGTGCTGGTACGGGCTCATCGTCCCCGGATCAACATTAATATACGGGTCAAATTTCTGGATCGTAATATTCAACCCGCGGTTTTTTAACAACCGCCCGAGCGATGCCGCAGTAATCCCTTTTCCCAGCGAGGAAACGACCCCGCCTGTTACAAAGATATATTTTGTCACGTGTTGTCCCCTCCTGTAATGTAACATTATTGTTGCCCCAATACACGGCTTCATCCATTTTTAAGGGCTTGGGTCTGGTATGAATCGTTTTTTAAATCAGTCCTGTAAAAAACAAAAAGCCCCTCTTGCAATACGGGTTGCAAGGGGGAGCTTGATTTATTTTGCGATATTCCGTCCTTTTCAAAGGAGCCCAAACATAATACTACCGTTGTCCTGGAAAGAAGTCAAGACTAATCTTTGTCGTTAGCGTCTTCCTCTTCTTCGTCTTCAGTAATGTCGAAATCATCCGTGAGCAGTTCATCGTCTTCGAAAGTTTCATCATCATCTTCATCTTCATCGATATCAGAAAACTCATCGTCAGCCAAATCTTCGTCTTCGGCCAAATCTTCATCTTCCTCGTCTTCGTCGGCAAAATCCTCATCATCATCTTCGACGACATCATCGATATCCTCAAGATCGAGGTCCTCATCATCAATAATGTCCTCTTCTTCCTCGACAACTTTCGCTTTTTTCCGCTTCGTTTTTGTTTTCACGGTGTGGGTCACTTCTTCGTCAATCTGGTCAACCGGGTACCAGGCGCGGAGACCCCAAGTGTTGTCCCCCAGGCTGATAAATCTCCCGTCAATGTTTAAGTCCGTATAGAACTGGATCATTTTTCTTTCGGTCTCTTCTTCCGGCAATCCTAAAACCGCGCCGATTTCCGCAAGCAAGTCCTGGAAGGAAGTCACTTGTTTCTTTTCCTCCAATATTTGTTCCGCCAACTCGATAAAAGACATTTCCTTCAGTTCTTCTTTCGGCAACTGTCGCAAGCTCACGCGTCGCACACCCTTTCTCATTGATCAAAACTGCTATATGGCAGGCAAATGCTAATCTTTGCATGATTTAATAGAAAACATATTTACCATTATATACAAAAAGCAAACGTTTATGCTAGCCCCGCGGCCTTTTCCGGCTTTTTTTATCCCGGATTTTTAAGCGGCCCGGTGTCCTCATCAGCCGGTATGCAAGATAAAACAGAAAAAAAGAGAGGATTAAAAAAGGGATGGCACCAAGTTCTTTACTGTATAAATAATACCCAGCCAGCAAAAAAACGATCATACCGCTGCATGATAGTAAAATTTTGATGAAAGAAAACAAACAGTCCACATCCCTTGAAAAAATAAGCGATTGACGAGTCCTACTCCCACCTTCCGCCTATTCAAGCACATCTCCTATATCCTTGTCCATTTTACATCCATCTGGTAGAAAGAAACAACAGAATTCTATGTGGAAAGAAAATTTATTTTCGTACTTGCCATTGAGCGAAAGCAAAAAACCGGCATTCAGCTGCCGGTTTTTTGCTTTTGGAAGCACACGCTGCATTTTTGTCCAGCGGCAACTCCTAGCGGAAAATGCTATTTGGGTCGTTCAGCTTTGCTGGCACTGTAGTTTTAGCTGTATCAGTATCCAACTTATCCTTTGTTGGCCCGGTAACGTTTGCAACAATACTAAAAGAATGGCCAGAACGCTTGGCACCTGCTTCAGTCGGAATATATAATGCTAATATCAATATTGTCGGTATGAGTAAACTCACATTATAATTGGAATATTATGTTAAACAGATTCTTTTTTAAAAAGTTCCATCATTATCAATATACTGGAAACTTCAAAATTCAGAGAGTAGTTTTACTTCTCCCATTTTGCCAGCCATTCACAAAAAATGGCAACCACTATGCCGCGAGGAGATCTCTTCTATGAATAATGACTTACGATGCAGATCCATACCTAAAATGACCATATGAATACATAGCTCAAAAATATTATCGTTTTTATTGAAGGAGAATATTATGGAAGCATTAATAGAAGCTAATCGAATTTGTAAAAGATATAATCAAAAGAGCAGTAACATGGAATTGAAAGAAACATCCCTTACCATTCAAAAAGGAAAGATTTATGTCATTGAAGGGAAAAGTGGAGCAGGGAAATCAACCTTGTTAAATATTCTGGGAGGAATGGAGAAACCCACATCTGGAAAAGTATATTACAAAGGAAAATCCTTTTATGATCTAAAGGATTCAGAACAGGCTGCTATTAGAGGGGAACAATACGGATTTATATTCCAATCTTTTCAACTTATTCCGGAATTGACTGTAAAAGAAAATATAGAACTTCCACTCATGTTTATAAATAGGCATGAAAGAACAAATAAAGTGGAAGAATTAGCTGGATATTTAGGGATTGAAAATCAATTACATAAGCTTCCTGACTTTTTATCAGGAGGGGAACAACAAAGAGTAGCCATTGCTCGGGCACTTATTACTGATCCCAAAATTATATTTGCCGATGAGCCCACCGGTAATCTTGATGGAGAAACAACCAAAAAAATGATCCATTTATTTACAAGTCTGTGTAACAAAAAAAATATAACACTGATTGTTGTTACTCACGAAAAGAATTTATTCGAATTTCCAGACACTTTGTTTCTTATGAAAAACGGGAGATTGCAGGTGATACAAGAAAATGTTTAATTTAAGCATGAAAATTCTTTTATCGCGAAAAAAATGGTTATTTCTCATCGCTGGTTCAATTGCCATTGTTCTATCATCCGTAGCTTCTATATTTATTGCTTCTGAATCTGTAAGATCAGCAATTAAACAAAAGGCTCAGAATACTTACGGAGAACATACCGGTGTGTTAACAAATATTACAGAAACAAAAAAATCATTGTTGAAGAGAAATAAGGGGATATCGGTAGGAGTATATCAAATTATTGGTAAAACTAAAGTTAGTAGTGATAGATTTGCAACGGTGGGCTGGATGGATAAAAAATCAATATTATTGGGACATTTAAAATTAATAAGTGGGAGATTTCCGGAGAAGCCAAATGAGGTTGCGATAGAATCTGCGTATTTACAAGGCCCTTTAAAAAATTGGAGAATCGCGGAAAAAAGAACAATCAAAATTGGAAACAGCACGAAAAGCTTACGCCTTGTTGGAATAGTAAAAAATTATTCATCACAATGGTCAGTAGCCGAGGATTTTGAGAAGGGTGTCAATGACTTCCCGAATATATTTATATCTAAACAGTTAACTACCAATTATAAGAAAAATAATAGTTTTTTGTTCAAATATAACGGAAGCACAAAAGATTCGTTTGAAAAATCAATAGATCTTATTAATCACTATGACCAACAAGGCACTGTTAATAGTCGATTATTTAATAACGGACTAAATCAATGTGATACGATCAGGACCTTATCGATTACATTTCAATTATTAATTGTGATTCTTTCACTATTTTCTATAAACAGTCTCATTTTATATTTTACCCAAGATCAACATAAAAAATTGGGTATTATGAAATCCGTAGGTGCAAGTCAACGAGCTTTATACCGCATATACATTTACCAAGCTGTTATTATTTTTGTTTTAAGTGCCTTATTTTCATTTCCTATAGTATATTCTATTCAGTCACTAATCATTCATTTCTCATACAGAGAGTATTTTTCTAACTTTATGCTGATGATTGAAATGGTTGGAATGAGTATATTACTATACATTGGATTATTCTTTATGATCTTATTTTTATTCCTTAAAAATGTTAAGGAGTCCGGCACATTACATGTACAAGAACTATTGAACCAGCAAAATCGTGTAAGTTTCAGCGAACGATATAAAAGCGTTTTTAAAGGCTTTCATTCTAGCTATGGAAAATTATTAGTGAAAGAATTATTTTCAAATCCGAAGCAATTCTACCTTACTGTATTAATTTTATGCTTTTCATCTTTAACATTCACATTTACAAATTATATTCAAAAAGATAATTTGTATGGTTGGGAAGGGCTTAAATCCAAGTATTATCCCAAATTACGAAAGTGCAGCGATTTGATAGCTAAAATCCACACACGTGGAAGTAAATGTAAAATATGGAATCCAAA